>NZ_JBGOOO010000006.1:0-192595 GCF_041439695.1 Vibrio sp. FF266 | reverse complement strand
GTTCAACACTTGGGATTTAGTGTTGGCTACGCAACACCTTAATCCTTATTAGTTATGTGCTTGACTGAGCCTTACTAATTTTTAGCCAAAATGACTCTTGGCATTGATTCGTAAAGTTCTTTTTCTTGGGCGCTATATTTAAAGCGTGCGGCTGTTCGGTTACTTCATATGAAATCCAGCACTCCTCACAAACTGCGTCCGTTGTACGTCCTGATAATTCACGCTCAGTTAGCTTTCTTACAGCGACACCATTGTTAAAATTTACGAACAACTCACTGTTTTCCATGAGAATACCATCTTCGTCGAAAGTCCGTTTGTTTAAGACTTTCTCTACTACCGACAGACCTTCAGGCTCTTCTTTTATCGCCGATATATACGTGAACAAATTATTCATTACACCTGCCTGTTTGAGATTATTTGCACATAACGCTTAAGTATTTATCCGTTGTCGTAGCACAATGGATAAATACCTGTTGGACTTGGCCGCTTCTATCTATGGAGTTTGCTTTTTAGGACTGACTTACGTTCCACTCTTATCATTAAGACTGGTACCCCATCAGCCGTCCATTTTCCACTTCTAGCCACCAATTTATCTACTGCGACTATACCCGTTGCATAATCTTTTTAAAAGCGAACAATGCCCCTCTCTCGCCATAACACAACGATAATTTTATTCATTACAATCAGACAACTAGGTCAGTCGGTGCTCTGAAACGACTATCCTAGGTCTAATATTGATGCACACGAGTACCATGCTGTTGCTATGGCAGTTCGGACAACAAGGTTTCTCTTTCAGCACTTCCGATTTCTCTACGGGTCGCTTTTGTAAGCTTTGCCTAATTTCCGCTATCGCTTTTACCCGTACAGCATTAGCTAAAAAGCCATAGTAGCGTATTCGCATTAGCCCTTTAGGCAACACATGTAAAAGTAAGCGTCGAAGTAACTCGCCCGCATTACAACACATTCTTTGCGTCCCATTGGTTCGATAGTCTTTGTAACTCATCGTGATACGGCCATCCACGTTATAACTTAATTGGTTGGGATTTAACCCGATACGATTGCAATACCGAGATAGATAACCCACTACCGCTGTAGGCTCGTGGAGTACAGGTTTACTGTACACAACCCATCTCTTACTAGCGGCTTCCTCTAATAAATTACTGTGCGTTGCTATCAACTCGCTTACTCGACATAACATCTCTTTCTTAAAGCGAACGGATAAGGCTTTAACCGGAAGCAGGTAACTCTCTTTTCTTGTCGGTTGCCATTGCCGATCTTTTGTAAGCACCCCACTCGGTAGTAGGCAATGAATATGAGTATGTTGACTCAGATTTCTTCCCCAAGTGTGAAGAACCATTAATGCTCCAAGTTGACCGACAAGGTGATGCCGCTCATTAGCAAACGCGCATAATGTTGCCCACACTGAATGAAACAAGCATTGATAAACCACCTTAGGATGCGCTTTAACCAGAGCATTGAACTCGTGAGGTAAGGTAAAAACCATATGATGGTAGGCCACAGGTAAAATATCTTGGCTTCGCTTTGTTAGCCATTGCTGTCTCATCTGCTCTTGGCAATTGGGGCAATGACGGTCTCGACAAGAGCAGTACCAACGCGTTTCATGACCACATTGCTGACAACGCCAGTCGTAGCTGCCCATACGCTCTGTTCGGCAGTCTCTTAAATGGTTAAGCACTTGCCACTGTCTCGGTGTGACTTTGCTTTTATCAAGCTCTTCTAAGCCTTGTGTTAATACGGCTTGGTAAGGAGATAATGCGTTCATTCGCTCTCCTCCCATAGTTGAGCAACTAAGTCGAACTTACTTCCGTCCGAGCTTTCGTTGTGATGACCTATCCAATGGGTGTACCTCAATGTCGTTTTGATATTCGAATGTCCGAGGTAACGCTGAAGAACATTCAAAGGCATGCCCGACTCAAGCTGATGAGTCGCATAAGCGTGCCTCAAAGCGTGTATTCCTCCTAATTTTCTGACGTTTGCCTCAACTTTTGCTGCTTTGAAGCATTTCTGCAGAGAGCTAATACCCAATGGCTTTTCGGGCTCTAGGCTGGGAAACAGCACTACGGTGGGATGATAATGACACCAGTAATTTCGAAGATGATTCAGTTGGCTATCACCCAGTGGAACAAAGCGATCTTTTTTACCTTTACCACAATGAATGTGCAGTCGTTTCGCCGTACCATCAATGTCTTTCACGTACAAGCCTACGACCTCACTGACACGTAGGCCACATCCATAACACATTTCAAGTGCGGTCTGATATTTAAGACTTCGACAATGACTAATGATACTTCTTACTTCCTCGCGATTAAGCAGCTCCGGTATTTTACTGGCGCGTTTAATCGGGGGAACCAATCGCTCTTCAAATTCTCTATTCAAAACGGCACGATAAAAGAACAAGATGGCATTCAAAGCTTGAGCACAAGTACTACTACTTAAGCTCCGCTCTGTGGTGAGCGTACGTAAATACGCACTAATCTGTTGATCAGTGAGTAAATCGGGGGACAGATCGTAAGTAGTAGATAGATCTTTAACCCAACGTAAATAGCTTGCATGGGTTTTCGGAGAAAAACGGCGAACCGCCATTTCATCGATAAGTTGTTGTCTTAATAAGGTCATGATGTATTCCTTAATCTATGGATACATCATAAGTTTGGTCTATCAGGTAAGTGAGAGGAAAGCCCTCCGCGAAGCGGCTTAGTTCAACAGCTCTTAGACAGAAAAATTCTGCATTTAAATATAGAATTTTTCTATCTAGTTTCATATGCACGGCACTCTACCATGATTAATCACAGTATTTCAGTGACTTAAAACATAGATAAGCTAATTGAATGACAAAATGCAGAATATTTCCATATAGTATGATTTTAGCGAAAATCTCACTAAACTGTACGTAAAAACAGTATTCACCTTACATACCCCAAACACAAAAAAGCCTGCCATTTATGCGAACATAAATGGCAGGCTTTATACGTTAGTTAACTTGTGAATTGCTAGCTTATGCCGCTTCGAATGCGAGGGCTTTCTTCTCTACCTGACGGAAGATCAGCGTTAATACACCATTCACTGCTAGGTAGAATGCGCCAGCAATGCCGAACACTGTGAGTGTGTCGTAGGTTTGGCCGTTGATACGCTGAGCGTAGCCCATCAAATCCATGATGGTGATGGTGCTTGCCAGTGATGTACCTTTGAAGACTAGAATCACCTCGTTCGAGTAAGCTGGAACGGCGCGACGTAGTGCGTATGGCAGTAACACTTTAAGCGTTGCGATTTTGTCCATGCCTAATGCGCGACATGCTTCCCACTGCCCTGCTGGAATCGCGTTGAATGCACCTCTGAACAGTAGCGTGCTGTATGCCGCGGTGTTCAGTGCGAGTGCTAACATTGCGCAGAACCAAGGTTGGCTAAGCCATGTCCATAGGAAGCTTTCACGAATCCAATCGAATTGACCCGGGCCGTAATACACCAAAAAAATCTGAACCAACAATGGTGTGCCGGTAAACAGCGTAATGATGCCACGAGTTAACCAGTGAATCGCCGGTATTCTTAGGATTAGCGTTACCGTCATCAGCAATGACAAGATACAACCAACAAGCAATGAAGCGCCTGTGAGTTGCAGACTGGTCGCTAAGCCCTCAAGCATTTGGGAGAGGTATTGTTGATTCATGCCATTGCCCCTTTGTTACCCAAACCTTGAATAGAGAACTTACCATCAATCACTTTTACCAATCTTTGTGTGATTAAAGTGATGACCAAATAGATTGCTGCTGCTGTCGCGTACCAAGTGAATGCTTCGTGCGTTGCCGCTGATGTTAATTGCGCTTGTTTCAATAGATCGGTTACGCCAATCAATGAAACCAGTGCAGTGTCTTTCAATAGAACCAGCCATTGGTTGGTTAAACCTGGTAGCGCGTGTCTCACTGCTTGTGGCAATACGACTCTGAAGAAAGCACGAGATTGTGAAATACCAAGCGCACTTGCTGCTTCTCTCTGCCCTTTGCTTACTGCTTTCAACGCACCACGAATAGTTTGCGAAGCGTAAGAAGCGAAAATAAGTGACAGTGCAACAACACCAGATAAGAACGGGCTCACTTCTATGAAGTCGCCAGTGATCATGAACAGAACTTGTGTCGAACCAAAGTAGATAAACAGTACGACCAGAATTTCTGGTAAACCACGAACAATCGTCACAAATGCAGTCGTTGGCCATTTGATTGCAATACGACGAGACATCTCACCACTTGCAAACAACACTGCTAGAACCAATCCAACCAATAGGCTTACGAACGCAAGCTGAACTGTCATCCAGCTTGCTTCGACGAGCCCTAAAGAGTAACCCGTTAATTCCATAAATTACTTACCGAAGTACTTGTTAAAGATCTTGTCGTATTCGCCGTTCGCTTTCACTGCTGCAAGTGCAACGTTAAGCTGGTCTACAAGTTCTTGGTTACTCTTGTTTACTGCGATACCAAAGCCGTTACCGAAGTACTCTTGGTTTGTTACTTGGTCGCCTACATACGTTAGGTTGTCTTGCTTTTTGAACCATTCAGCTACTACCGCTGTGTCACCAAATACTGAATCGATACGACCGTTTTTCATGTCGATGAATGCATCTTGGTAGCTTGAGTAAGGTACCGCTGTTACGCCAGCCATTTGCTCAAGTAGGAAGCTCTGGTGAGTTGAACCGTTTTGAACGCCAACACGCTTACCTTCTAGTGCTGCTTGGTCTGCTACTTTACCTTCAATAGAGATGAATGCTGCCGAGTTGTCGTAGTAAGCGTTAGAGAAGTTTACTTGTTTAAGACGCGCTTCAGTGATGTCCATTGCCGAAATAGCGGCATCGTAACGTTTGAATTTAAGCGCTGGGATCAAGCTATCGAACGCTTGGTTGTGAAAAGTACAAGTTGCTTTCATCTCTTCACAAAGTGCGTTTGCTAGGTCTACGTCAAAACCTTGGATTTGGTTGTTCTCGTCCATGTATTCGAATGGTGCGTAAGTCGCTTCCATTGCGAATTTGATTTCGTCTTGTGCCGATGCATTAACAGCCATGCCTGCAGAAGAAAGGCCGATAAGTGAAGCTAGTAGAATCTTTTTCATTTTGTTACTCCGAATCTGTGTGATTTTGACCTGTGGCCATTTTTATAATTTAATTGTTTTAATCGATGTTGTGTTTAGCTAAATCTAGTGAGTCAACTTAGGTTTAATGCGTAAGATACTCGGCAAACTCGGGTGTCTGCGGGTTAACGAATGAATCGCTGGTGCCGTGTTCAACGATGTACCCTTTTTCTAGATACAGAACGTGGCTAGCAATCTTCTTCGCGAAATCAACTTCATGTGTCACAACCACTTGAGTAATGCCCGTTCCACTCAACTCTTTAATAATGCTCACAACTTGGTTGGTGATCTCAGGATCAAGCGCCGCTGTTGGTTCATCAAACAACAACACATCCGGTTTCATCATCAGCGCACGTGCAATCGCAACACGCTGTTGTTGACCACCAGACAGTTGAAGTGGCCAAGCGTCTGCTTTGTCGGCAAGTTGAAGTGTCTTTAGCACTTCTTGAGCTTGCTTAATCGCTTCTTGCTTATCTAAACCCGCGACTTTGGTGGGAGCTTCAATTAAGTTTTCCATCACCGTCATATGTGGCCACAAGTTGTATTGTTGGAACACCATGCCAACTTTACGACGAAGTTTAAGCCCCTGCTTTTCTTGGATCTGGCTTGAAAAATCGAATTGCTCGTTCGCAATGTCTAATTCGCCGTTGTCCGCGATTTCTAACAGGTTCAATACACGCAGTAATGAACTCTTGCCCGCACCGCTTGGGCCAAGCAATACCAAGGTTTCGCCACTTTCACAGTCAAAGCTGATGTCATGAAGAACTTGGGTATTACCGTATGATTTGTTGATGCTCTTTACTTGAATACTCATGCCACAATACTGCATTAATTGTCATTTGTTGGTTATTCTATTCAATTCGAGTTTTTATGCAAGAAAAATGTATAAAAAACTATTTTGTTGAATTTTTGTAACGAAAGTTGCGCAAAAAACAGTCGCTATAACTGGTCTTACAACCAAAAGTCACAAGTTGCTGATAAGCTTGAAATCGAGGGAAAAGCAAACGTTTCTCTTCCAATTAAAAAATCAGTACAATAGCTAAGAACCTGTAGCTTCTATTCGCTATTGGCTTACGCTCACATGCATAAAAATTAGAATCAAATAGCTCGTTTGATCTTTATTTCAAGCGCCACTAAATGCTTAATGTTCCTTTTGAACAGTAAGATTCCCTCACTTGCTAGGCATCAAAGTCCGAAAATTGAGTATCCTAGGAAGCATCAGTCAGCGATGCGTGCTTTAATGGTTTCTCTTGTAAGCAACAAACATTTACGAACGACTAGCACTTGATTCGTGACAAGTACGTACAAACAACAAGCCATCTACTCTTAAAGCGACAACACATTAAGGCAGTCATATGCAAAACGATGTCTCTTCTACGCGTGACTCTACTCAGCGAACGGCTCAACGATCGACTAAAAAAGCGCCACAACCCAAACCTGAGAAGAAAAGCCTCAGTATTTTATTTGAGCTCAGCAAATTTATTCAGCCCTATAAAGGCCGTGTGATTGCAGCGCTGATCGCTTTGATCTTCACGGCGAGCTTAACCCTTTCGGTCGGACACGGTATTCGCCTTCTTATCGACCAAGGCTTCAGCCAACAATCGTTATCAGATTTAGGCAGTGCGATTCAATTCATCATGGTTGTAGTCGTGCTGATCTCGATTGGCACCTTCTTTCGCTTCTATTTGGTCTCTTCTGTTGGTGAGCGAGTAAGTGCGGATATACGCCTGTCGGTTTTCAATCACGTGGTGACGCTTCACCCGAGTTACTTTGAAACCAATGGCAGTGGCGACATCATGTCGCGCATCACAACCGACACAACTCTGCTTCAAAGCATCATAGGTTCGTCGTTCTCTATGGCGATGCGCAGCGCGCTGATGTGTATTGGCGCAATCATCATGCTGTTCGCGACTAATATTAAGCTAACGCTGATCGTGTTGGCCTCTGTGCCGTTTATCCTGATTCCGATTTTGGTATACGGTCGACGAGTGAGAGCCCTCTCTCGCCAAAGCCAAGATTCGATGTCTGATGTGGGTTCTTATGCTGGCGAAGCGATTGAACACATCAAAACGGTGCAAAGCTACAGCCGAGAAGCGCAAGAGAAAGCATCGTTCGCAATTGAAGTAGAAAAGGCTTATGAGATTGGTCGCCAACGTGTAAAACAACGCGCGATTCTTATCTCTGGTGTGATTGTTATCGTGTTCAGTGCGATTGCAGGCATGCTTTGGGTTGGTGGCAGCGATGTCATCAACGGCACGATGTCGGCGGGTGATCTGGCTGCATTTGTCTTCTATGCCATTATGGTCGCTTCGTCATTAGGTACGATTTCTGAAGTGATGGGTGAGTTGCAACGTGCGGCAGGTGCGACAGAACGATTAATTGAAATTCTACAAGTTGAAAGCCATATTGTTGCGCCTGTAGAAAACCCAACATCACTCGATAACGTGACACCAGAAGTCGCTTTTGATGATGTGACCTTCTGTTACCCATCAAGACCCGACCAGCCCGCAACAAGCAACCTCACGCTAACGGCCCATGAAGGTAAAGTGTTGGCATTGGTTGGCCCGTCTGGCGCAGGTAAAACCACCCTATTTGAACTGCTGCAACGTTTCTACGACCCACAAATAGGCAAAGTAACGTTAGGCGGTGTTGAACTGAATCAGTTTGATCCGAACGAGCTAAGAAAGCAGATGGCATTAGTCCCTCAGCAACCCGCTCTGTTCAGCAACGATGTGTTCCATAACATTCGATACGGGAACCCAGAAGCAACGGACGAGCAAGTTATCGAAGCGGCGAAAAAAGCGCACGCGCACGAGTTCATTCAGAACTTACCTGAAGGCTATCACAGCTTTCTTGGTGAACGTGGCGTTAGATTGTCTGGCGGGCAGCGTCAGCGTATTGCCATCGCTCGTGCCATCTTAAAAGATCCGAATATTCTCTTGTTGGACGAAGCAACCAGTGCGCTAGACAGTGAAAGTGAGCATCACGTTCAACAAGCTTTAGAAGAGTTAATGCGTGGCAGAACGACCATCATTATCGCCCATCGATTATCAACAATTAAACACGCCGACCAGATTGCGGTGCTAGATAAAGGGCAGCTAGTAGACATTGGCGACCACCAGTCGCTCATCAATAGCTGCGAATTGTACCAACGCTTAGTTGAACTGCAATTCAAACACCTCAATGTGTGAACATTGAGTGGATGTGCAACTAAGTCACTGACATTGTGTGGTTTCAAGCTTCAAAAACTTAAATCACACGTGTTGCAGTTTTGTTAATTTAGCGGTAGGGTTTTTATTCCAATAACAACTGATCCCGATGAAGGGTAAATAGATAACGTTAATTACCCAGATAACACTAACTACACAGATAACAATAAGAGAGTTCGCATGGAAGCACTATTATCTGACTACCCGGTAGTAACAGAAATCCCTGTCGCTTGGGGAGAAATGGACGCCCTTAATCACGTTAACAACGCCGTATATTTTCGTTATTTCGAAACGGCTCGCTTAGATTTTTTCAAGCATGTCGAGCTGATGGAAGAGATGGCGATTACCAAAGTTGGCCCTGTTCTTGGCGACACTTATTGTAAATATTTCAGACCAGTCACGTATCCAGACACGCTGATGATCGGTTCGCGTGTTACAGACATTCAAGACGACCGCTTCACCATGGAATACGCGATCGTCAGTAAGGCTCAACAGAAGCTGACGACAATCGGCACTGCGACCATCGTTATGTTCGATTTTGCTTCAAACCAAAAAGCGCTGCTTTCACTGCGTTTAACCAATGAAATCGAGAAGATGAACACGTTAAAGAGCCCATGCTTCAAACAAGAAGCCGTGACGGAATAACCTATTCGCTGATTCAGAAAAACTCAGAAAGTTTCAGACATTAAAAAGGCCACTCGATTGAGTGGCCTTTTTTTTGATCTTCTGGACTTTGAAGCTTTTGGCTATAGACCTTGCACGTATTGAGCGTTAGTTCGAACTTCAACCATCTGCTCTAGGTTCTGTTGTGAACCATCAACGCCGTCAATCAAACCTTGGAAGTGTTTGATAAGCTCTACTTTGTCTTGTACTTCTTTCGAACCCGCACCGATGTTGGTTAGGTCAATAAAGAACTCGTCGAACAGACCAGAGAAATCCGTTACAGCGTCATGGTTTAAGAACTGCTCGTGGTTGTAAATGCTTGGGTAGCCACCCTTCTGCTTATCAACCGCGAAAGAGATACCTTTCACGTTAGTAATCGTGGTCGCTTTCTCACACTTCAGCATACAACCGGCTTCAATGCTTGGCTTGTTACAACCTACCGTTCTTTGGAAGAAACACTGACGGCTGGTCATCATTAAGATTGGGTGGTAGATGCTGTAGAACAGTTTGAAGTTCTCTGGGCGGCGAATATGACGAATCTGACCTTTGTTGATCTCGTTCGAAATGAAAGCACCAGCACAGTTTAGCTCTTCTTTCAGCGTAACCAATGCGTGAGAGTTTGTGGTGTTCATGAACGGGCCTGCTACCCACTCAATTCCCATCTCGTAAGCTTTGTAGGCAATACCCGTGTTGTTGGTCACGATGCGAGCTGGCTTGATCTCTTCAAGGATACGAACTGCTTCGTCGTAATCTTTGCCGATCAATACTGCAGGGAACCAAGGAATCAAACGTGGGTTTGCTGCCAAGATATCGATGTACTTGTTACAACGCTTCTTGAAGCTTTCAGGCAGTTTGAAGTATACATCCGCGTCAGTTACGTCACACAGGTGTAGGTCTTCCACATCCGCGATAAGCATCGACATAGTTGGCTTCTCGTTCACCTTCGGGTGCTGAGGCAGTGCTGGCACTTCAACGTGCTTAATCACTTTCACAGAACCGTTTAAGATGAAATCGATTTCGTCTTTTAAGACCGACACTTCTTTCAAAGGAAGAATCAGACCTTCATCTAAGTTGTCGTAGTTACAGTTTTCAAGCGTATGAACAGCACTCTTCACTGATTTGAAACGCTTTTCAAGTAACGCCTGAGTAATCGCAGTCTCTTTAGCTGTTGCCAATAACGATTGAGATTGAAGCGTAAAGTTTTCTTTTGGTGTGTTCACTGTCACCGTAAATGGTTGACCCACCTTAGCACTAAACGACAATGACACAGGTGTTTTACGAATATCAAGGAACTCGATCTTGTCGCGCATTTCGCTACCTAGCGCATTCTTAGCTTCATAAAGATCGCTAGTTACTTCTTGAATTTGCACAACAGAGATTTCATTGTTCTCTTTCGTCGCTTTATCAACGGCGTAGTTCATGCTGTTGTCGCGAGGGTTATCGATGAACATGTCTTTCGTTAGGTTGCCCTTAAGGAAAGAGTTGGTGAAATCACGGTTGAATACTTTGTGTAGGTTTGAATCGTCTTCGATCAACAAACCACTTTCTACAAAGCTATCAATCTGTTTTCGCCACGTGTCTACCACAGTGTATACGTAGTGTGCGCCTTTAATACGGCCTTCTACTTTCAACGAGTCAACTTTCGCGTCAACCAGTTCAGGTAGGTCGTAGTAAGCGGAGTTATCTTTCAGGTTAAGTGGGAACTTGTTGCCTGCGTTGGTGATTTCGTATTCATCACGACACGCTTGGCTACAACGCCCACGGTTACCTGAGTTACCGACACTTACAGAGCTTGAGTAACATTGGCCAGAGAATGCGATACACAAAGCGCCATGTACAAACACTTCAGTTAGAACATCGTGATCGTGTGCCACTTCCGTCAGCATTTTGATTTCTGGTAGGTTCAATTCACGAGACAAGTTAACGCGCGTCGCGCCAATCTTAGACAAGAACTTAATCTGGCCTTCGTTGTGCGTCGTTAACTGAGTCGATGCGTGAACATCTAACGATGGGAAATGCTTTTTCACCAAATCAAACAAACCAAGATCTTGAACGATGATGCCGTCTAGTTTGGTGTTCACCAGTTGGTTCAGCAATTTAGTGATAGTCTTAATTTCATGCTCCAGCAGCACAACGTTAAGAGTCAGAAACACTTCACAACCATATTCATGAGCAAGGCGAATCACACCATTCAACTCATCTAACGAAAGGTTAGAGGCTCTGTTACGAGCGTTGAAGGTGTCTAAACCACAATAAACCGCATTGGCACCGGCCACGATAGCGGCTTTAATCGCCTCGACATCGCCACCTGGGGCTAATAACTCAATCTTTCTGCTCATTTTTGAAGTCGCTCACTTACTTATAATTTTTAAGGCGCGTATTCTACCTACAACACGATCTCTTTACCACCTAACAACACTTTCCAAACTAAATGACCTCAATAATGCCAAACGAATTCGATTTACCTATCCTTTATTCTTTAAGACGCTGCCCTTACGCTATGCGAGGAAGGATGGGTATCGCACTATCACAGCAGAAAGTGTTACTTCGAGAAATTGTTACCAAAGATAAGCCTAGCGAACTATTGGCCAGTTCGCCAAAAGGCACTGTTCCAGTATTGGTATTGCCAGATGGCCAAATCATCGAACAGAGCTTAGACGTGATGAATTGGGCGCTTCAACAAAACGATCCTCAAGATCTTCTGCGTTCAAGTAACCCAACACTTAGCCAACAAGTCCACCAGCTCATTAAAGTTAACGATGATGAGTTTATTAGTCACTTAGAGAAATACCGTGCGTCTGTTCGTTACCGAAACATCGATACGGAACAACGTCGACAAGCCTGCGAAGCGTTCATTAGTCAGTTAGAAGCGCTACTCACCGAGCAGCCCTACTTTTTCGGAGAAACCCCAAGCTTAGCCGATTTTGCCGTGATGCCGTTTGTTAGCCAGTTCGTAAGAGTCGAGAAGAAGTGGTTTGTGCAATCTGAATATAAAAACGTAGGACGTTGGTTAAGAGCGCACCTTGAAAGTAAGCTCTACACCCAAGTCATGAAGCAATACCCTTTGTGGAATGAAACCAAGCAAGATTGTTTTTTTGGGTAGAATTAAGTCTCCATGAATTGCTGGAGATAACTCCAAATTGCTGAAGATTACCGAAGATGACTGTAAACAGTTCTAAATATGCATAGACAGCTCTCTATTGTTATGAAAATCGTGACACTGAATCGCAAGCGATGCTATTGATGGCATATTAGATATCAACGAAAATCGCATTTCACTCAATCACAACGTTAGTTTGAAATGCGCTATGCCAAAAAACAAAGTAAACACATTCAACACACCTAACCCCGATTTTAAAGGGTTCGCGAAAGTTTCACTGTTAGTGGCCTTCTCGCTTGCCCTTTCAGGCTGTAGCGCGAAAAACAAAGCAACCAACACAAGCCCATCTGCTGCGCAGCAGAATCAAACCTACACGGCGAAGAGCTTCAATAAGCCCAATAGCAAAGTTACGTTGATCCTCTCTTTTTCTGGTGGCGGCACGCGTGCGGCGGCGCTCTCATATGGTGTGTTGCAAGCATTGCGCGATACCAACATCGAAGTTCATGGTGAAACGGTTAATCTGTTAGAAGAAGTTGATATGATCAGTTCGGTATCCGGTGGCAGCTTTACCGCCGCGTATTATGGTTTGTATGGTGACCAGATATTCGAAGATTACGAAGAAACGTTCCTTTATCACGAAGTCTCGAAAGATCTGTTCTCCATCCTTTTATCTCCGACTTATTGGTTCTCGTACGCCACCAGAACAGACAAAGCCACCGACTATTACAAAGCCAACATCTTCGGTGAAAGTACATTTGCCGACATGCACCGAGAAGATGCACCCTACATTGTTATTAACGCGACCGACATTTCAACGGGTTCGCGTTTTTCATTCACACAAGAGTATTTTGACCTCATTTGTTCAGACTTGAACAGTTATTCAGTGTCCAGTTCGGTGACGGCTTCTTCTGCTGTGCCTTTCGTTTTCACACCTGTGGTACTAGAAAACAAAAATGACTGTGACAAATCAGAGCATTTACAACCCTCATTTGAAGCCACGAGTTATCGCAATAGAAATCTCATCAAATCGCTAGAGTCCTATAGCAATAAGGATGATGTGAGTTATCTCCACCTTGTGGATGGCGGGATTACTGACAACCTCGGTTTACTGTCGGTGTATGAGATGTCTGAATATTTGCGTTACAACGACAACGAAGAGCTGAAAAACTTGTACGACACCCAGCACGCGCGTCCTATTGTCATCATTTCGGTTGATGCGTCGACGAACCCAGAATCTGGCATTGGAGAGTCGATTGAAGCGCCTTCCATGAAACAAACGGTGGATGTCATCACCGATATCCAGTTGCATCGCTACAACGATACAACAAAAGATTTGATCGTTGACGAGTTGCAATCTTGGCAAGAACTGGCCTCTCATCAAGGTCGTAAGGTTTCACCCTACTTCATTGAGATCAGCTTAAATAAATCAGACAACAGCGCCAAGCGATATTTGCTCAATCAAATTCCGACGGACTTTATGATAGACAAAGAAAACGTCGATCTATTGATTGAAGAAGGTAACAAACAACTTGTTGCCGATCCGGAATTCCGAAACTTTTTATCATTTGAACGCAACAAATAATGCTAATCTAGTTGCTTATTAACACACGGTTGGGCAACTAAAGTTACGTCATAACTTCACCTTTACAAGGATCACTATGGAATTTGAAAACAACATCTTACATCTCGGGTCATTCTTTGCAGTGACCATGGGGATCGTGGTTCTATTTGTCGGACGAAGGCTGAATCAAGTCATCGGTTTTTTGAAAGAGTTCAGTATCCCTGAACCTGTCTCTGGTGGGATTTTGGCATCGCTTCTGTTCGCGGTTTTATACGCGACGACCTCAATCGAAGTGCAGTTTGATCTGTTTGCCCGCGATGTATTATTGGTCTACTTCTTTACCACGATTGGGATTAACTCAAGTTTGAAAGACCTGTTCAAAGGCGGAAAGCCCTTGGTGATTTTGCTATCAATCACTATCTTCTTCATGATTATGCAGAACATCGTCGGTATTTCTGTCGCATCAATGTTTGGCCTAGAGCCTGTCTTTGGCCTGCTCAGCGGAAGTATTTCACTGATTGGCGGACATGGTACCGCGATTGCTTGGGCACCCAAGGTTGCAGAAGAGTTCGGCCTAGAAAGCGCGATGGAAATAGGTATCGCCAGTGCAACATTCGGGCTGATTTTAGCCAGCCTGATGGGGGGGCCTATTGCGAAGTTTCTCATCAAACGTCACAACCTCAAACCTGCTGACGGGCAATCAAACTCAATCGATTCAAATGCAAAAAAACAACACCAAGCTCTTACATCATTTCAATTTTTAGACGCCGTGTTAGCGATTCATATTTGTGTCATTGTCGGCGCGTTGCTTAATGAATTGATCAGTCAAACCGGGTTACAGCTTCCACTGTTCGTATCGTGTTTATTTGCAGGTATCGTGATCACCAACGTAATGCCAGAGTCCTACCCAAGAATATCAGGCACTAAATGGCCAACACGCTCGCCTGCTATCGACTTAATTGCTGAAATATCCTTGGGTACATTTTTGGCGATGTCACTAATGAGCATGCAACTTTGGACGCTCATTGATTTGGCGGGTCCTATCTTCGCGATATTGGCAATGCAGCTGCTACTAGCCGTGATAATCAATATCTTCATCGTGTTCCCATCAATGGGTAAGACCTATGATGCAGCCGTTGTATGTGCTGGGTTTGGAGGGATTTCGTTAGGTTCAACACCTACAGCCATGGCAAACATGTCGGCAGTAAGTCAGAAATATGGGCATTCAGCACAAGCCTTCATCATCGTGCCATTGGTATGCGCGTTCTTCATTGATTTAGCGAACGCACTGATTATTCCTTACTTCATGAGAATGATGTAGCTGACCTTTGTTAAGACGGTACACCACAATTTGTTAAAGCGGTGTACCGCAATTTATTTAGGCGGTATACCCCAATAAAAAGAGCCGCTCATACAGAGCGACTCTTTTACTAATGACTCAATTTGACTATCACTAACGACTACCCAAAGCTTATTGAATCGCTATCGAAATCTCGACTTCAGTTTCGCCTTTGTAAAATTCAAAGTCTGTCGTGTAAGTTCGAACATGTGGGCAATCTGCTGCGTTGAAGTACGCCCACACTTCGCCCCATAAATCGATGACCGCTTGAGGAAGTTCACCTTCAGCAGAAAACGTCAGATATTTACCTGCTTCAATTTCGGTTTCGACTAGGTCATCTAAATTGTTATCGGTAAGTGCATTGGTACATGCAATAACATCAAACTCACCAGTAAAATCCGATTGGTAATTGGTGTAGACACCATACACTTTTGAATCTGGTGTCAGCTTAGGAAAAGCTTGATCGAAAAAACCTTGCCATAATTGACCTATCTTTGCTTTTGTTGGATCAATCTCATCGGTATTAGTGGTTCTTACTGAAAACCCGTACGCCTTTACGGCTTCAATCGTTTCTACTTTCATTCGTTTTATTCCTAAGCCAATCGACGTTTTAACTATGTAAAATCTTAACTAATCTTGTATCTCTTTGTGGCCACACTTTTCACAGACAAGATGACGAGAAAACTCATCCATTGACGCGATAAACGGGCCAAGGAACCAACCTTTTATCATGCCTGCCCAAAACTCGCTTCGCTTTTGGTTAGGTTTGTCTGCAAACGCACTGGTCTTTCTGACCAACACAACAACGTGTTGTGTGTCTTCTCTGCACGCGGTGCAATAGCATTGTTCTATGGTGTTATTCATTTGAAAGCCTATGACGTTTTGAATGAAATTTGCTGAAAATGAGGATTGTTGACACAGACTTCTAGTGTGGAAAGATCAGTGAGTACGACAAGTTGTTCTACACCTTGAATACTGACCTTAATGCACTCTTCACGGCTATCATTGCGTTGAGTATCTAATCCGACACATTCAATCTGCTCGCCAGACTTCAGCGTTAATTTGATTGGGTATCGGTGCATACACACAATCTCAATATAATCGTAATCGTTGCAACTAATCATAATACCCCTCCAATTCATCCACCACGCTAATGCGACACGCCATACTATGCAATATGCATATAATCAATCATTTACCCAAATCACATTGATGTTCGTCCGAAACTAAACTTGCTTCTAAACCTACTTCTAAACTTAGCTTAATCCAGCTTAACCCATTCACGTTTCTTCTACTCACGCCTGCTTATTCTTTCATTGTTAAATAATAATCGAGAACAAAACAATGAAAACCATGAACCATTTACACGTGTTAGCTTTTTTAGGCTTAGTCGCTTCAATGATGACGTTTAATGCAAGTGCCGCCTCAGAAATCGATGCGAGGCACTTTGCCAATGGCAAAGCCAAATATCGACAGCTTTGTCAGGTGTGCCATGGCGACAAAGGACATGGCGACGGACCAACTTCCGCTTCGTTACCACACAAACCGGCTAACATCGCTAATAAACTCAATGGCTTTTTTGCCAGCCCAAGCTCTTTGGCGGATGACATTTTAGAGGGCGATGTGGAACAAGGCATGCCAGCGTGGCAAGGTGTGATAACAAAGCAAGATGCGTTAGATATCTTGTGGTATGTAGATTCAATTCAGTAAGTTTTCGCTTGTGTGAGCATTCTTGTATAAACACCATGAGGGGCAACATTGTCACGCGTGGCTATATCGGGGACTGCGATTACTTGATCGCTTTCCAATAATGATAAAGCCCGTTGATATCTGAAGAGCACATCAACGACATCGCGCCTTTGATCTGTTCTTCGCTCCACTCCCACCATTTCATTTCTAACAACTGAGCAATCTCAGTGTCATCGAATCGATAACGGATATGGCGTGCAGGGTTTGAACCGACAATCGAGTATGGTGCTACATCTTTAGTCACCACTGCTCGACTTGCGATAATCGCTCCGTCACCGACCTTAACACCACTCATGATCATGGCCTCGGTGCCAACCCACACATCGTTACCAATCACGGTATCACCAGAGCGTTCAAAGCCGTCTATCGCATCTTCAAACTTCTCGTCGTGTTGGTAGAAGAACGGGAAGGTACTCACCCATTGATTTTGGTGGCCTTGGTTGCCCGCCATCATAAATACGGCACCTGAACCAATCGAGCAATAACTGCCGATGATCAACTTGTCGATGTCTGTTCTATCAGGCAGCAGATAACGCGCACAATCATCAAAGCTGTGATTGTGGTAATAACCTGAATAGTAGCTATGTTCGCCCACGATGATGTTTGGGTTGGTCACTTGTTCTTTGAGTGACTTTCCGACAAACGGGCTCTCAAAATAGTTTTTCATGTTTGTACTCTTAGTTTCGTTCTTTTAGTTAGGTACTTGTGTTGCGTGTTTATGGTTTTAACAGGTTTATCTTAGTGTAAATGCCAACGTGCCCTAACGACCGCCTGCAATATCAATAAACGAACCGGTTACATACGAAGCTTCGTCTGATAATAACCATGCGATAGAGTTAGCCACCTCTTCTGGTGTGCCACCTCGTTGTAATGGTAGCTGCGAGGCTAGTCTGTCTACGCGATCAGGCTCTCCGCCATCTGCGTGCATCTCAGTATAAATACAACCAGGCCTTACGCCATTCACTCGGATATTACGTGAAGCCAATTCAAGCGATAAGCCTTTGGTGAGTGAATCCATCGCACCTTTCGATGCTGCGTAATCCACGTACTCAAACGGTGCGCCCGTTCGCGAAGCCGCAGACGATACATTCACAATAGAACCTGCACCATCAGCTTGTTTGATAAAGGCTTTACTGCACAAGAAGCAGCTTGATACGTTCGATTTCATCACCTTTTCAAAGCGATCCAATTCGATGTCAACTAATGGTGACTGGGTAAACAAGATCCCGGCATTATTGACCAAATGAGTCACTGGGCCTAGCTTGTTACGAGCAATCTCAAACAAAGATTTCACATCTGATTCAACAGACACATCCGCACGCACGCTTATCGCGGTTCCGCCCTGCTCGCGAATCTCGTTCACTAGATCTTCAGCTCGCGACTCATTGTGTATAAAGTTAACGCATACGGCATAGCCTTTACTGGCCAACAATTTAGACGTCGCTGCGCCAATGCCTCGGCTTCCGCCTGTTACAATCACTACCTTGCTCAATGAAACCTCCTAATGCCACTTGTTTGTTATAACCTGATTTTTCGATGAAACCTGATCGTTCGATATAACCTGATCGTTCGATATAACCTGATTATTCGATACGACCTGGGTTTTCGTTACAAACTGATCGTATCGATACAAACTAATTTTTCGATACAACCTGAACCCACTGCGATCGCCACGCCGGCCCTTCGAACGGGTCTGGACAAAATTCAGTTTGCTTTTGAATTAAACCATCAACAACCGTGTGAAAGGTAATCACTCGGTCTTTCAATACACTGTCAGTAACCGAAACGTCCGTTACTACCGTATCACCTTCACAGACAATCGAATTGAGGGCGAATTCCCAAACACCATTAGCTGGGTATTCAGAGTTGATTGCCGTAAAGTTATCGCGCCCTAATGTGAGTTCAGATGACTGAGGCCAATAGCCTTCAAAATCTGCGGCTAGCCATTCGCTTGCCTTGGCAAAATCATTACTGCGCATTGCATCCCAAAATCCTAATACCACTTCTTTTGGTGTCATTATTCTTCCTTTAAATCGTTCAGTTATAACGAATTTTTTACATAGCTATTTAGGTACGTGAAGAGATCGCTTTAAGCGTACTTAAACTATATACCTCTACGTATACTTACCGATGATCGTTAAAAGATCATCGACATGGTTCGCAATATAATCGGGCTTGGTTTGCCAGTTTTTAGGCTCAGAACGGCTATAACCGGCAGCCACCGCAATCACTTTTGCGTTCTTACCCAATGCTGCTTCAATATTGCGAGCAAACTGTGTATCCGCTTCATGGTCACCGATATACATCAAACACAGTTCTTTAGAGTGAGCTTCACCAAATATGTTCTCAACACACTTCATGCCGCCAAACGGATGCGGTTTTTGATTACCATTCGATACATCGTCATAGCCAACAACTGACTTAAACACCTCACCGATACCGTAGCTATCGAGTACAGTTCGAATATTCAATTGAGAGTTTTGCGAGCAAACCCCATGAGGAAGGTGCGCGAACTGACTGATCACGGTTTCCATTCCCTCAAACAAGGCTACGGGAGTTTGATTTTGCTCTTGATGCTCTGCCCACATACCACCAGCGATCAACATTTCATCATGAGACATCCCATAATAGTCAACATACAAGGCTTGCCAGTTTTTAGCACCGTGGTTAGCTTCACGATAAAGCGCTTCGCTAAGCAAATATTTAGGTAAGTTGTCGCCTGACAAGTGTGGCGCAACTAAAGAGATAATGTCTTTGGTGATTGCGATATTCTTTGGAACGGAGTTGACTAAGGTTCCATCATAATCCCACAGTATGGCATCTAATTTCATACACTATCTCTTTGTTTAAATTGGCCATTTGAATTTATCACTCTACCCCCTATTGAGGAAAATTTTATTGTTTCTAATTTGAAATATAACCCGGAACAAGCAAAAAATTGAGAGGTTGCGGTGCGTAGAATCGTTATACGAGAATAACTAAACAAGCTTTGCTCACATAACCGCTTTATCAATTGCAATATATCAGTATAATCCCCCGCTCTATAACGCTTATCCAGCATTGGAATAGCGTCATCCAAAATTTTAACGAGTACCCAATGTCGAAACTATTTTTCAAAGGCCGTATTGAAACAAGACAAAATCACGTTCTTGCAGGCTACAACGTAAACCGCGATGTTAAAGTGGGTACTGAAGAGTCACCAGTCAATGTAACGGTTCAAACTGACGCTCGCAAAACTGAAGTTGAAGCAATCGCTGCTGAACATTCAATCTTCGTGACTGTATCTGTGGATGCAGAGAAAGAAGAAAACACACTTGAGTTCGACACGTTGCTAAACAAGCCAAAAACAATGACGTTCGAAAAAACACCTAACCGTAACGATCCATGTTCTTGCGGTAGCGGTAAGAAATACAAGAAGTGTTGCGCATAAGGCTTCTCACTCAAAACTGCCAATAGCACGATGAGTTAAGTAATATCTAACGGGAAGATCATTGAGGTCTTCCCGTTTTTATTTGCCTAAGCCAAACCCACAAACTCAGTCGAGGTTGTCTGGTGTATTCAAATATGTTCCACATTGGGTACATTTGTAATCACCTGTCGCGCCCGAACCTGTAACACCAAAAGATAGAAACTCCGATAAAATTCGTTGGAGTAAACTCGGTTCTTTATCTTCAGCTTGTGGTGCCTTTTGCACTTGGCTACTGAACATCGTGTACCTATGCAGTGTAAGTTTCTTACAGTTACAGCAGAACGCTCTCGTCTTCTCACTTCCATACATAATATCTATAGCCTTAACTCAAAGCACAAATTCAACACATGGCAAATATGCCACATGTTGAGTTAAATCTATATATTTTCATAAAGTTATGAGCAAATTAAAGCGTTTCAAAGAAAGGTAAGCTCTCGACTGTTAAGTGACGTGTTGATGAACAAAGTTATTCAATTCAGTCACGCTTCTGATGATGTAAACCTCTTTCTCTTTAGCGCGCAATTCTAACTGCGCTCTAAAGTCGTCATTCCAAAATTTAGGACACAGTTTTAGTGTCTTATAACTTTGTATCGTGCCTTTTATCACTGAGCTTCCATCAGGCCAGCCTTCAGGTTTAACAAATAAACCTTTGAGCATTCGCTTGGTTACAAACCAGTAGCTAGTTGAATAAGGAAGGTCGATATAAACCAAGGTATCAGCTGCATCTAACCGTGTGTTGAACGAGCCTAGAGGGCCAAAACCATCGATGATCCAGCTTTCAGAATTGATTATGTTGTCGTGCGCTAGGTCGAACACTTCACGCTCAACAAACTCTCCGTTGGCCTTATAAACAATAGAGTCCAACTGGTGAAGCTCTATGCCTGTAGCTAGAGCCAACGCCTTGCTGATTGTGGACTTTCCACTCCCAGGTTTGCCAAAAACCGCGACCTTTTTCATATGACTTCCTCTATTCAGATAAAACCCATAAGACAGCGACAAAAAACCCACCTTACGGGTGGGTTCGATAAACAAAGCGCATCAACAATCCCACCATTCCTATGGAATGATGATAATTCGTTGGTTAGATGACGCTAAATTCAGTTTCATAACACTACTTTTATATATTGTTGCTTAGTTGTCAATGCAGCCAAACGTTGATTGGGAAGCTATATCATCGTCAAGTCGCACCCATTAATGGTCTAAATGAGTGCCTATTGGCTCGGTTATTCAGCTTTAGCCACTGTCGCTTCTGACAACTTACTTAGTACACCCGATATTTTTTGAATCACTTTGTCACAGCCATTGATCGCGTGACGCTCTACCAAGTAATTAGGATCGTTGTAAGACAACCATACTTTCTTATTGGAATCTTCCGTGACTAACACCTTCTGCGGTAAATCTATCGCGACTTCTTGAGCACATTGCATTAATGGTGTCCCTACTTTCGGGTTACCAAAGATGATGACTTCGGTTGGTCTCAATTCAAGATCGACCTTACTCGCGTTTTTCTGATGGTCGATTCTCGCAAACAAGGTCAATCCTTTGCTTTTGGCGATTTCTTCAAAGCGGTCAGCGGTCTCTTTCACTGAGTAATTACTTTGATATTTAATCAAACCATCAGAAGCCGTAGCTGAAAATGATGCCGAGAGTAAAATGGCGCATAGTGGTAGTAATTTTTTCATCGTCACCTCTGAGATTTAACCTAATCAAACTTACATTCGTAGCGCCACTTCTAAAATCAGCGACGTAACCCATGTCAGTATAGACACGTTTCCATTCTCAATTTGCAGAGAGGATCACTTTTCTAATGCGTCTTATTATCAGCAGTTGAGATAGGAATTGTTTCAAAAGCTAAACACATGATCAGTGCCACGACTTAGTCCCACACTTTTCACACTGGTATTCGTAATCACTGTCGACATAAAAACCGGGAACATTATGGTCACCTTTAAACAATAACGTCATCAGGTACTCCATCAACACGCCTAGTTTCCATTGTTTCTTTTCAGATTCCGCTTCCGCTTTAGATTGAGCATCGGAAGCGTTAACAGCAAGGTGCGGGGTAAGTGCGTTGCACTGCTCACAGTGATAAGGGTGTTTAATATATTTATTATCAAGCATTTATATAGCCATCTAACATTTATAAAGTTGACGAATACTAACAACTTATCACTCGGTTCTCGAACTCATTGTTGTCCTTTAGAGTTTTATTAGAAAGAAATGAGACACGAGATAACACCATGTGCCATGTATCTACTTTTATTGGCATTGCGCACAACAAAAAGAGTAACCGTGTATCGTTTGAAATTTAGTTAAGCGCTTTAATTAGAACCGTGTATTTCCACAGGTTTGCTTCATTTTCTCCGAGCTCGATACTTGCTTCTCCACCATCTTTATCAAGAATAAAAACAGGCATCTGTCCGCTAGACTCTCCATTTTCATAATCGCATGACATTTTGGCTTCCAGTAGAATAGCGTTAGCTTCATGCTTAGAAAGAACACCCGAATAAATGCATTCTTCAGTTTGAGATGAGACTTCCTGTCCGAAAGAGTCGAACTTAAAGGTTGGGAAGTTGAGTTTTGATTCAGAATCCTCGACAGTGATCGACACTTGGTAATCGATAGCTTCAATATTGTTATCGGTTGCAAATACACAACCGGAAACGCCAAGTAACAATACAGCTAAAGCAGTGGTTTTCATGTGGTTCTTATTCCTTCAACAATGGGCTTGCTACTCTGAAGTAACACTATGAATTCCCGGGTTTAATTTAAACGTTGTTAGGTGAAACTTGTTTGCCATTACTTGGCAAGATAGCTAACTTTTACTTTAATAGCCCTTTGTCCGCAGCACCTTCAAGCTGCACTTCTAGTTCTTTCCATAGAGCACGACTGCCTTTAGAAATACGCTCGCCATTAAAGGTCAGTACTTTATCTTTAGATATGTTGTGCTTTTTCCAGCTATGACCCCCACCATGGATGTTATGAAGCAAAGGCGGCACTCTATCGATCGCCTTACCAAATCTGGCTTCCGGTGACTCACCCGCTTCGAACTCAAGCCATAAATCCAAATACTCGGTTCTTAAATGGCTTGGCAATGATTTCAGCAAGCGCTCAACACAGTTTCTCTCTTTGAGTTTGTTTTCTTCGGTTTCACTGGCATAAATGATGGTGTCTCCTGCATCGATTTCCCCAAGGTCATGTATCAGTAACATCTTCATCACTCGCGTAATATCGATTTGTTCATTGGCATAGTCTTTCAACATAAGAGCGCTCAAACAGACGTGCCAACTGTGCTCAGCGGAGTTTTCATATCGATCCAATCCAACCGGTTTTGTCTGTCGATGAACATCCTTTAATTGTTCAATCTCGACCATGAATTGCAGAATGCCTTTGATTTCTTCCACGATGAGCTTCCTTTAATTGAGCTTGAGCAACACACGAATGAGCCTTAGCTTATTTACCTGTTAGCCATAGGGTGTTCAGGGTTTAACTGAAGCAGATCCCACAAGTTACCGTAAAGATCTTCAAACACAGCAACGGTACCGTAACCTTGCTCTTTAGGCTCTCGGACAAAGTTAATGCCCAAAGACGTCATGCGTTCGTAATCACGCCAGAAGTCATCGGTGTTTAAGAATAGGAATACGCGTCCACCAGCTTGGTTGCCGATGAAATCAAGTTGCTCTGGCTTGGAAGCTCTAGCAAGTAACAGGCTCACACCGGTTGAATTTGGTGGAGCAACAACAACCCAGCGTTTATCTTCTTCTGGTAAATACGTGTCTTCGATGAGATCAAACTTAAGCTTGTTTACATAAAAATCAAGCGCTTCATCGTAGTCTTTTACCACGAGTGCAATGTGGACAATATTCTGTTTCATAACATACCTTGTTGGGGTTTTAGCTACGTGGAATGATGCCATGAAGCAGGCAAAGACACTAGGAGTTAACACTTAGTTTGGTGTTATGGTTAAAACAGTCCTAAGAGTACTCATGTTTTAGTTGCTAGCAAAGCACCGCAAGTCGCCAAAAAGCCACCTGATAACCTGTTCAATAGCATCTTTGCTGAGCGCCCTTGAAATACAAAACGAGCTTTAGAGGCAGTGCAAGCATAGAGACTCAATACTCCACCTACAGCTACAGTTGAAATCACCAAAATCATCATCACATCTGTTGTGGTAAATGTTTTTAGGTCTATGAATGCGGGAAAGAAACCCATGTAAAACAAAATCGCCTTTGGGTTTGAAACTGTCATCAATAAGCCGATAGTCACGCTTGAGGCTTTCGTTCCTTGCTCCGAAGATGTACTCGATGATTCACTAACATCTGACGTCCATGTTGTGTAAGCCAACCAAAACAAATAGGTAACGCCTACATATTTAATTACCGTAGCAAATTCACCCATTGCGCTAGCTAAAGCTGATAAACCAGACAAAGCTAAGAATATAAAAATGTAATCCGCGATTAGTACGCCAAGCACCACTAACAAGCCTTGTTTCCAACCAAAGCTTAGAGACCTCGACAGAACTGCGAGAACGCTGGGTCCCGGTATGGCTGCAGATAGTAACATCGCAACAAATAGAGCAATTCCTGATGTAATTGACATGATCCCTCCCTAGATCGTTTGTCGTTCGACAATTAACCTATTTATGTGACTAAACGATTTGACCGCGCATGATAAATTGCGGGCCTGCTGCGCCACCTAAATACTGTTCATTGGTATCTTCGAAGCCGCCTTTCTTATAACAGTTGAATGCTGCGGGATTTTTGCAATTCACGGTTAAGTAAATCAACTCATACGCTGAGTAATTCGCTTTTAAATATGGAAACAAAGCTTTGACCGTGCCCGTTCCTAAACCTTTACCTTGCTGGTTTTTATCAAGCACAAAAGCTCTTAAGCCAATACTTCCTTCAGGGCAGAATTCGTAGTGCTCTGCGTAAGCGATATCCAGCTTAAAGAAACCAACAACTTCGTTATCAGACTTAATCACGTGCAAGTGCGTGGTTTCACTCCCGTCTAATAAAAACTCTGCAGCTGTACCAGCGAACTTAACCTGTTCATCGGCGAGTTGGATGGCCTGAACTGACGCCACATGTGATTCTTCAAGCCTTTCGATAGTTATCATTGTTGTTCCTTCTGTATAACACGCACGAAAAACCGACTAGAGCTCATCGCTAGTGTCTCGAGAACCGTAGTTTGGGAAGTTGATATTAAGAACGTTATCGTCCTCAAGCGTGAATAGAACACTTCCATTCTCTACACCAGTTTCGTTCCTATCTGAACAACCTAGAAACAACTCCCAATCAAACGAATATTGAAGTCGGTATTGATTGCTACTGATGTGTAGAACGTCTTTGATTTTAATACCGTTCACCACATGTGCCATATCATCGATGTATGACAGATCTGGGATTAACTTTTCTTCGAAATCACTCTTATGCTCGGTTAAGAAATTGAGCAGCTCAGAACATAACTCGGAGCCTTGAATCAATGGTTTAGACAGACTAAAAAACAACATTCCTAAATACTCCAAGGATTGTTTTGATATTGGGAAGATGGGCGCGAATCTGTTACAAATTCAAGCTCAACCAGCACTAACCTTTAAGGCTAAACGTTACTATTATTCGAGCTATTAAACGAGTACATTCGAACTTCATCTCGAGGAAACCAGCCCAACTTTTCGTAAAACTGTTGAGCGTTGATGTTGTCGTTATAGACAAACAAGTGAGTCTTCGGGATGCCTAACCCTGCAAAAGCGTTGACCGCCTCTGCGACAAGCTTACAACCTAACTTTTGCCCTCTAAAGTTGGCCGAGACAGCTAAATGTTGTAAATACCCACGACGTCCATCCGTTCCGACTAACACAGCGCCAATGATCTCGTTGTTACTTTCAGCCACAAAACTCAGACCAGGGTTACGATCTAAATAGCTCGCAATGCTTTCTTTCGAATCGGCATCGCGAATACTCATGCCTTCTGTCTGGCACCACAACGCGATCACTGAGTCGTAGTCTGAAATGTCCATTTCCCGAATGTTGACCACTCTACTCTCCTTGTTTATACGGGTACTTAGTTAGCCGTGTTTCTCGTAATAAATGAGTAGCTAATAATACTTATGTGTTAACGAATATCTTGGCAGAACCTAAAGAGATAACCATCTGGAGTTTGAACGATGAACTGCTTCTGAATCGCTATGGACTCTCCACATTGATAAGACTTCGACTCTAACGCTAAGTAAATAGAATCAGCGGCGCTTTCGTTAACTCTCTGATATAGAGGTTCGATGTCGATAGCATCCCATTGAAAGTTAACGCCACGCCCTAAAGGTAACGCCAGATCACCTGAAAGCCATTTTCGACTTTTGCCCGCAATCCCTTCAAGCATCACATCAACACCATCAAGCGTTAGATAAACAAACTCTTCATCTGGGCGCTCGTATTTCACTTCAAACCCCAACACATCGACAAAGAAGGATTTGCTCACATTAATATCGAAACAATAAAGCTCTGGAACTACTCGTAATGTCATCATTGATCCTTTAGTCATTCAATTAGAGATATGAGGAGAATCTGTTTTACTAAGCCAGCTTCCCAAAGATGACTGGATCGCTCAACAGATTCGTCAGAGGAAGAAACAATGGCTCTGGTAACTCATCTAACTTAAACCATTTCCATTGCTTACATTTATCAGGTTCTGTTATCTGTGGTTCGCCGCTAGCGTCAGAAGCAACAACAAACAGCGTTATATAGTGCTTGTTCTCTTTCTCAAAAATATCATTGGTAAAAGAGAGCTTTTCAAATCCACTAACAACTAGGCCTGTCTCTTCAAGTGTTTCACGTTTGGCACACTCTTCAATGCTCTCACCCCATTCAAGGTGTCCGCCCGGCGTTGCCCACGTATGAGCCCCATGAGAACCAATTCGCTCTCCAAGTAGTACTCGTCCTTCACGTAGAATAACCGCAGCGACACCTACTCTTACTTCATGACTCACTTAAAACTCCTTAATTCTTACCAAAAGACAAACGTACAGCTAAGGTTTGACCAACGCTACACATGAATACGCCGACCTGTCGGCATTGCTTCCAAACGCTCGCCTAATACTTCTTTCAACAGGCCATAAGCTTTCTTGCCTGTGCAGTGCCCTGTATACAGTTTATCAATGGGGTATTGAGACAACGTCAATCCAAGATCTCTAATGTCTTGCTTTGTGCCACCAATACTATTCAATAATGGTAACCCCACTAGATGAAAGCCCCCGACAACGGCTTTTATTCTCGCTCCTGGGAACATAGCAACCGCTGTTTCAACCATATTGAGAACGCCACTATGCGCACAACCAGTAAATATAACTAAACCGTCTGACTCTTTAACCACTAACAGTAATTCATGATCAAATGAGTCGCTCTCTCGTTGATTCTTCGACTGTGTATATAGGTATTTATTGCCCTTAGGTTGTTCGTGTTTCGCACTAATATCAGTAATAGCAAAGACATTCGGTGCGATCTCAGTCGTACGATTGACGAAGACTAACCGATCGTTGCTGTTTTCTAGCAAGTCCGTATTGATCCCGACATCACTTTTAAAACCGAAAGCTCGGAAATGATAGCTTTTCTGTTCGCAATTTTTCAGAAACACTTTGGCTTTAGAGTTATGAGCAACAAAATCAGCGGTGCCATTACAATGATCATGATGCCTGTGTGATATGACAGCGAGGTCTACATCTTTGATATCAATACCCAGTAATGGTGCGTTTTGACAAAACGTATCGCCACTTCCCATATCGAACAAGATCTTTAGCGATTCAGTTTCAATATGCAGTGATAGTCCGCGCTCAACGGCTAAATCTTTCCTGTTATCCAGTCGAGAGTTGTCAACCAGCGTCGTTATTTTCATAGTTCCCTTTTGATTCATTTACGAATCGCACATTGCCCAACGGAAATAAGGTCTTTGATCATCCATTCGCTCAACCTCTGCACCCAACCTTTTGTAGAAATCATGCGCTTTCTTATTATGTGGACTTGCCGTCCATGAGATGTGAGAGGCATATGATGACTCCGCTTGTGACTTTAAAGCCAACATAAGTTCACGGCCATACCCTTTTGATCTTTGATTTCCTGTAACCAATAGGTCGTCAAGCCAGATTGATGGCTCTCCACTGAAGGATGAATATCGATAGTGATACAGTGCGAAGCCAAAAGGCTCACAATTCCGTTCCAATATTAATGCATGGGCAAATGCGTAATCACCAAATAATGTGCGTTCGATTTTCTCTATAGTTGTCGAGATTTCGCCACTAAACCCTTTCATACTCCGGTCAAAGTCAGCTTTTTGTTCAATAAACTCTAACAAGACACTTGAGTCTTCTTTCGTCGCAGTCCGTACGATCACTCTCTTCTCCATGGATGAATTTATTCGTTGTCGCCTAACGCCTGTTAATTGATGAAAAATGCCACGCGTTACAAATCAACTTGCTGCATCAATTAAGATATTTGTTTCGCAGACGTTATTGCTTGGGCTATTTTGGCCCTATGACTCGTTTCCCACTCAGCGAGTGTTAATGAAGCTTCGTCACTTGCTTTCTTTGAAGCCATTAAAAACACTTCGTCTTTCTTTGATTTAGGAATAACGACAATACTGATCTGCATCAGCAACAATGATATCTCCCGCAGAGACCTTTGCTCCCCCGCAAGTGATTGGAGCGCCCAATTCAGAATAGACCTCTTTCTTTCCCGGAACTGGATGAACACCTTTCGCAAAAACTGGAAACTTCATATCTGAAATTTCAGTCAAATCTCGAATGACACCATCAATAATAAAGCCTTTAATACCTCGACTCTTCGCGACTGCGCATACATTACCGCCGGCTACTGCATATTCGCTATCAACTCCATCCACTACAATGATGGAACCTTCTGGTGCTTCGTATATGGCTGAATGAAGCATTAAATTATCACCAGACGTTAACTGGACAGTAAATGCTTCTCCACAAATTCGCGGCATTCCCTGCCAAAGAGGACCAATACTAAAATTAATAAAGTGGTCGTTACTTAGTATGTTTCCGTAATCGGTTGTCGCAAGTTTTGAAAAGTCTGACTTCATATTTTCACTCCATGTTTGAACTAATCCTCACGCCAAACAAAGGTGTGACGCACGCTTGTCATTCAATGATATAGAGCTAACTCAAAGATAACGTTGACCTCGGACTCAGCTCTACAAAAAGATCTATTCCTGCGACTCGGTAGCTTCATATCTGTTACGAAAGGAAATTATTGTGACGCTACCGATTAACTTAAGTACAGACGCCGGAGAGACTAAACTCAACTAAAAGTACCTAGGGTTGGTAATTAGAAATAAGCACTCAACTATATGTAATTTTCAATATATTCACTAATTGACTCAGTAGCCTCAAACGAATAACTAATTGGAAGTGTAAGATTCATCTTCTCGACTTCTACAGCTAACGAACCGTTTTCTACCTCAAACTCTTCCCAACGGATCTTTCGTACTTTTGTTACCGCTTTTGCAGCTAGTAAGAGTCGAGCGAACTCTGCAGGGCTATAGCCTTGCGTCTCAGCAATAAAATGCTGCTTTTCTAACGTCCGGCCTTGCGCCAAAAGTAGATAGAACCGCGCAATGTCGTAAACATGAACATATTGGTTAAAGCCGATAGACGGCATACGTACTTCAATCGTTTGGCTAGAGAAAGATTCTACAATTCGTTTTAGCTGACAATCCTCACCGCCATAAACCAAACTAGGACAGTAGACGACGTGCCACCTGTTTCTAATAGCGCTATGTATCGTTTCTACGTCTAATCTAACGGCGTCTAAGGGTTTCAGTCTAAACTGTCTCAAATCAGCGCTAGATGCGTTGCCAAAAAGCCAAACACCTGATGTATGTATCTTTGTTGCGCCTTTAGCGGCAAGTAGGTCTAACTCAGAGAGCAATTTCTGCTCCACATCGGCTATTTCATGTGCGGAGAATTGTGACCAATGTGGACGCGCACAATTCACAACCACGTCAAAGAAGCCTTCAAAGTCAGCTCTATCTTCTATTAACCCAACTATAGGAGGTGTGACGACTTTGTCTCTACCGTATGTAAAAACTTCAAAGCCACTTTTTGTGAATAGCGATGTAACGTGACGACCAATGTATCCACTAGCCCCCGCAATTAATACTTTCGTTATTCCCTTATTCTCTCCATTACACATAACCAATGACATGCATCTCCCTTTGAAGAAACATTCTTCAATATACGATCAGCCAATACACTCTTAGCATTTATGTGTTGATCAAGCTAACAAGCCCCTTTGATTCCAAAAAGTATTGTGTGGTGAGTAGTTAGATATCAACCTTTTCTGTGAGCCTTGCTTTCAATTTTATGCCCAACTTAATGTGGGCTTTGGGTTGAACCATTGGCTCTAAGCCAAACTGCTTTCTTGTATTATTCAATAACAAAGGCGGTAACTTTTCTTCACAGTACATGGCGTATTTTTCAAAGTACAGCCTCGAGTATGCACCATCAGCGATATCAAAAGGTTCATCAAGTTGAAGTCGCTTATGTTTAACCCAACCTTCGAGTGAGTACCAACATGATAGATATAAAGGCCCCCAAAGATTCAGAAAATGCTTTTTTGATACCAAATCATGAGTAGCAAAGTACCCCATTCTCTGCAACGCGACACTTACAGCTTGAGCTGCTTGTAGTTCTTCTTTGCTCCATGTCGATACATAATCCACACTAACGTCACTAGTTACCTGACTATAAGGCTCTCTTTTGTGAGCGTCTGTCACCAACCTAATCGCAGGTTTTAATGCTGACATCTCTTCCATCGCCCAATTCAACAATTCGGCGTTACGACTTCGGGTCGATTCCTCAATAGATTTCGAACCTTGTTTCAGTCCAACCAGTAAGACGAAAGTTAAAATAACCATGACCATGTCCATTACACCGGAGACACCACTCCAATCAAACTCATGGAGCTTTACGGTCACTTCTTTTGAAATGTCTATTGCTGATGAAATTGTTAGAAATAAAGACGCAACAAACACCGATAGTAAGACAATGTTTAATATTATTTTTCTCATAACCTTCGTCCAAAAATTTTTTATATCAAATCAATACTTTGCTAAATAGTAACCTAAGTAATTACCAACATTAAGTAACTCTTTTTACCAGTCAAAAACCGTACGTAGTTGATGCCAAAAATGGTGAGCTATACTTGTTAAGAGAACATGGTTCACTCAGATAAGCATAATTGGATAGACGAGTTATCGCCGCTTTAAGTGGCTGACATAGCAACCACCTAACCTCAACCATTGTACCGAAAACACTAAAGTTGATTCGAACTGGAAATGCCAATCGTTTAGCATCATGCTGATATAGATAATAAGCGCTTGTTATGTGCTTTCTATTGAGGGCTATCTCCTGGGTTATCACGATACCAGGCTTCGAGCAGTTCCCGACCATAGATAACTTCTGTTTGCATATGCATATAAAGAAGGAATACAGCCAATAGAAAACTAACGCCGTTCAACCACCTTAATGCTTGTTTACGCTCTGCATCATAGAAAAACATACTGACACCAACAAGGCAGAAAGGATAACAACCTATAAGAAGTAACAACCAGCCAAGGTAGCTTGATATTGCCATATCTGTCATTTCTGCCCCCCTAAGAGCCGTTAGAAAACTCAGTGTACTTTAGAGTAACCATTCAACTATTAGCAGTTCACACAATCGAGTTTCGAGTCACTTCAAATTGGGGGTTGATGCTGGGACGTTAAGCGTGAGCAACACCTAACCGAAACCATTACACTGCAAACACAAAACTCGACGCAACTAAAAAATGCCGAGCGTTGTGAATTAGTCTTAAGCTAATAAAAACTAAGTGCTACTCTCCACTTTCAAAGTGGGCAAATACTTCTGCGCCAGTCATATTTTGTGTTTCATTTTTAAATTCGTAGTATTCGGGCTTTTCATCGATAAATATCTGATGAGTTAATTTGTAGTCATCCCCAGACATCAATAAACCGACAGGAAGGTGATACTGATTATTCGGCACCAAAAAGTAAAACAAGTGAGTACCACATTTACCGCAGAACCCTCTCTCAGCCCACTCGGATGACTTATATCTCACTACATTTGATTCACCTGATATTTTAACTGAGTCAGCGCAATCAATGACTAACATCGGACCGCCAGACCAATTTCTACACATACTACAATGACAAGCCCCCAATTCATTACTGGCGTACTCTACTTCCAACTCAACCGAGCCACATAGGCACTTTCCTTTACCTTTCATGAATCCTCCAACCTTTGCAATGTGTGTAAAATGAATAGCAGATAACGTTTTTTATACCGATGACTTAATAAGAAAAGGCTATTTTTTGTTTCCCTTATCCGACAGATACGCGGCATACTTTTTAGAGATCCATTTATGAATATGAAGCCCTGTTTTACGAACAAGATACAAATCTATAGCAGCTAGAATCACCAAACCGATTACAGTTCCCATTACAAAACCTCCATGCTCATTAAATTGTCACTCTCGCAAATAGGACAGAAAAGCACCGTGAACCTAGACATACTATCAATGCAAGTTGGATGAATTAACGCGGCCTGATGTTTTCAGCCACACGCCACAGCACACCACTTGGGTCAGTGATACAAAACTCAAGCATTCCCCAAGGCTGTTCAACAACCTCGGAAACGGTAACTTCAAATTCCGACACTACATTAGAGTTCTGGATGTGTTGATACCAACTTTTTACGTCTTCAACCAGCAAGTGCATCATGTAATTGTGACAGTGCGCAGGTTCATAAAAGTTTTGCAGAAGGAACGCACAACCGCCGTGTCGTAGATAGGCGATATCGTGAAATTCAGACATCACTTCGAAGCCGATTGACTGGTAAAAGCGCTTGGATAAATCGAAGTCTTTCGCGGGTACGAAAGACTTAATTTCTGAGACTTTGAGGTTTTCCATCCTACATCCTTATAGTGTTGATATTCTTGTGCTGACACGCTTAACGCTTTAAGTAGTTACGGCGTTTATTCAGAGTCTTGCTGAAATGAGTCGACTTCGGCTTTAGTTAGATAACGCCACTGGCCTGCTTCAACATCTAAACGAACATCACCAATCTGCTCACGGTGTAGTCCAACAACTCGATTCCCTATCGCAGCAAACATTCGTTTCACTTGATGAAACTTGCCTTCAGTTATGGTCAACAGCACTTCTTTACTGGTAATCACTTCAAGCTCTGCCGGACGCGTCGGCTTTTGTTCGCCCTGCAATTGAATACCCGCTTTGAACTTGTCTGCGACATCATCTTTGATATCTCGTGACAATGTCACGCGGTACACCTTCTTACATGACTTGGTTGGCAGAGTGATGTTGAATGACCATCGCCCATCATCGGTAATCAAGACTAAGCCTGTGGTGTCGGCATCTAAGCGCCCTGCTATGTGCAGTTCTGATGCTTTGTCTATCTCAATGTGGTTGAACAGCGAGGGATAAACTTCATCGATATTGGAGCAAATAGTACCCGCAGGCTTGTGCATTAGGAGGTATCGAAATTCACGCAACTTAAGCGGCGTGCCATTCAACAAGATGGTGTTGCTTTCATGAACCTGAGCTGATTCATCGGTGACCGTCTCGCTGTTTACGTTCACCTCGCCATTATGGATGCGTTCAATCGCTTCAGGCTTAGTTAGGTCAGTGCTTTTACATAGGTATTTATCAAGGCGCATTAATCGTCGGCACCACATTTTGCGCATGGCTTATAAGTACGTTCGCCTTGAGCAATCACCACATAGTCTCTAACGCAGTTATCACATAGCGCCAATTTTGGGTAAGCGTCTTTCTGTTTCTTTGCGTTGATGTCGCCTTCGGTGGTGTATACGGTTCTCATTTTTATGCCTTGTTTTAATAACTTGCTAGGCGCAAATTGTATCACTGTTTACAGCTTTGATTGGAGTGGTGGTGCATAGATAAATTGATTTTAAGCGCCGTCATTCCATGTTCTCGCCCCTTAACGGCTTAACCATGAACAACAAAGTCAACGTGCCACGCCTATCAGTGGTAAAATGATAAAAGCTCACCAACCAATGAAGTCACTAATGAAAAATTGTAATCAATGCGGGAAATGCTGTATCAAATACGGAGATGGTGACCTTGCCGCAACTCAAGAAGAGATCGATTTGTGGGAGTTGTTCAACCCAGACATCTTTGAATATGTTCGAGGAAGCGAGATCTGGTTCGACCCTGAATCTGGCGAACGTTTAACTCGCTGCCCTTTTCTAGAGCTGGTTCCGACGAAAGACACCAAGGCTCAAGCCAAGTACACATGCAGCATTTACTTAGACCGACCAGAAGATTGCCGACACTATCCAAGCCTGATTAATGAGATGGTACGAGATGAGTGTGAAATGATTGAGGTGGTGGATTTACAAGACACGAAGAAAGCTCAAAGGAAACTCGACCTGTTGATGAAAGACAGCCGCCCTTCAAGCTATTCGTAAGCGATGATCTTTTGAAGATCAATCTTCAGCGTTAGCTAATAGCCGCTAAAACCTTAAGCCAAATACTGGTTCGCTTCTAACCAATCAAGCGCAACCAGTGCTGCCAATGAACATACCGCTCTGTCGTTGCCATCAACAAACTTAAGCTCTTCGATTTCGGCATCTGGAGACAGTTCGCCAGTATAATCAGCAAGGTAACAAGTCAATTGCACTGATACGCCTTCCGCTTTGCCATCAGCTTGGCCTGTAAACGTTTCAACGTATTTGATTGAATCAGGCACTAAATCTACGGAGATCTCTTCTTTTATTTCGCGAACCAGTGCTTGCTCGTCACTTTCGCCAGCTTCACGCTTACCACCCGGTAGGTAGAACAGTTCTTTGCCTTTTGATCTCACCATCAACAACTTGCCGTCTTTGATGAATATCCAAGCCAGCTTATCAATTACCTTATTCATGTTCTTAGACCTTGTTATTTAAACAATTTGTTATTTCCGAACACTAACGAACTTTAAACCGTTAAACAATAACGAATGTGAACAAGTAGCAAAGAAAACAAAAGTGCCGATTGAAGTTGCTATAAGTGGAATTCCAAACGGCACAACTAGTCGCTTAACGCTAACTTAGTTAAATGCAACTGAACGATGCTTACATCGGTAGACATCAGCGGAAATTGAAGTCGGATTTGACCCGTCTGTCGCTATAATATTCGTAATATGGTAGCGATTTCCACCTCGCATAAATACTTCATTGGCTAGCTCTGTGTACACTGACTTAGGATTAGTTTCTTGCACTACGTGGCTGCCAATAACGTTACAAGCTGTGTTTTCAATCTCAGCAAAAGCAATAGGCTTAACTTCATGAGCGCCTGGCAACAATTGAACTACTCCCGATGGCTTCACTTGATATGAATTCGTCGGACAAAGATAAAATTCTGCAACTACACTGCTTGGTCGTCCACGGCGAGTATCAAGCACATCCGCTATTCGATAACGATTTCCGCCGGACATATATGCTTGGTTTTTGAGAGCCGGAATCACGTTATTTGGATGGGAATCTTCAAGTGTATAAGTATCGAACATTGTACAATTTAAGTTATGTACAGCAATTTCAGATATCTGACCGACAGACATGGCTTCTTTCACAACAGGAATTTTTCGCGTTACACAAGCATTCAACGCAACTAAAGCAATAAGAGCTACAACAACTTTTTTCATATTAATTTATTCAAAAAAGAACGCATAGTACAAACGTAAACTGTTGCTTTGAAACAATATATTTGTATCGTTACGACTAAAATAGCCAATCATAAGCTATAGAGCCGTGACGGTTAACCACAACATCTCAACCATCACGTTAATCACTCGTAATAATCAAACCGCTAATCGATTAGCCACTTAAGCGCAGAGTCATGGACTTCGAATGACTTTATCTCACCAGACACAAACCAGCTCCCTACTTTTGAAGCGAATTCTTGCCAGCTTTTATCACCATAAATCGCGATTTTGTCTATCTTCGAATTGAGCTCTAATCCCAGTTTGAAATCATCCCAAGTAGCACGTAACTCCCAACCCGTTAAGGTAGAGATGTCGACCAGCATCTTGAGTTTAGATGAATCGAGTTCTTCTAGCGTAGTATTTAGAATTGGCATCATTGCTTGATAGTCATCGTGTGTGAGTTTACCTTTCGCTTTGAACACAACGATAGTTTCACTGCTAAGACGTTCAATTCCAACTGATATTCCGTGACGTTCGATACTCATAACCTAGCCCTCATAGTGGAAACTAGAGTTAGCTTAGAGGATTAAATAACAAAGAGATGAGAGGTTGGCGTCAAAACAGACATGCATCCAAACGAGTTTTAAATACTGATATTTTAACAGCGCTTAATCGCAACAACCGAATAAGTGTGCCAATGCTTCATCCTACCCAGCGACGTGAGTGCTTGTTCGTCTCGCTCATGGAATCGTACTATCTCAAAGTCGTTGAATAAGCTAAGTACTTTGGCTTTTGTTAACGGCGTTGTTGGGGTTCGATAGCCATGTGCCCAACTGTCATCGACGCCCATGAAATCGCCCGCGAACACGCCTCCCACTTCAAGACAGTTTTCAATATTGTGCCAAACCTCGTCAAAACGGGTTGGATCAGCAAAAAACAGACTCGAATTGGCAATCACTACGCCAGATTTCGGGTAATCATAGTGTTCAAATCCACTTTCAGATATCTCGACCAAAGATTTGCGACCAAAACGATCCCGACATAGTGCAATCGAATCAGGATTAACGTCGAAGCCATACACTTGATACGCTTGCTGTTCTAAAAAGGCGATGTCACTACCTGTTCCACAACCACAATCAATCGCAACATTTAAGCCTGACTCATTCAGTTTAATTGCGTACTCAGTTCTCTTTAAATGAGGTTTGCTTAGTGCCTTTTGGTAATACTGACGCCAGATCTCAGAGTGATCATCCATGGTACTTCTCCAACAGTTCGCTTAGGGATTGAACTTGCATGACATTCGGATGCCCTGACTTAAGATCAGCGCCCTCCGTGTTCAACCACACCGCTTTCAAACCCGCTTCAAGTGCTGGGTAAATGTCTTTGTCTAAGGTGTCACCCACCATGGTGATATCTTGTGGTGCTACACCGAGTTTGGAAATGATGGCAGGATAAAAGCCCGAATCGAACTTAGAAAAGCCAATGCTCGCCTTACAAAAGTAACCCAATATATATTGAGAAAGGCCAACACGCTCAAAGGCTCGAATGATGTCGTCTTTACTGGAATCACCAGCGTTGGTGGCAACATAAACTTGTTGAGTTTTCGATAGATCAGCAAGTAATGCGCGAGTACCACTCACTTCTTGTACGGTTTCCCAGTCACACATCTTCCCTTGTGCGTCTGGGAAATCGACCATCAGCGTATTGCCCCAGTCGAATAAGACTATTTCTGTTAATTCGATTAGCTTTGTCATCTTGCCTCCTGAATACGATGAATTCTCTAATGTTTAAGCGAGCCTATAAAAACTTCTCGATCAGGATCTCGTCGAAGTACTGGCCCCCAATCTTACCGTGTTTCTTAGCCGTTCCGACGATTTCAAAACCTTGCTTAAGGTATACCGCTAACGCGCGCTCGTTGTCTGCTCTTACATAGGCGAACAGCTTTTCGTAACCTTTGGCTTTGGCTGATTTGAATGTGTAATCGAACAACTGTTTTGCAACGCCTTGCCCACGGCTATTTGCATCAACATAAGTGCCAATAATACCAACGTGGTCAAAGGCCTTGGTGTAAGTCGCGAATGGTTCTACATTCTGAAAGCCAAGTAACTGGTTGGTCGTTTCGTTGACTGCAACGCTAAATACACCACGTTCTGGAAACGACTCAATGAATCCCTTTTCTTCATCAACAGTAAAAGTCTGATCCAAGATAGTATAACGCGCTTCGATAATGATTGGATTCAATACATCAATAATGCCTTGTGCATCTTCTACCGCGACTTCTCTGATTGTTAAGCTCATACTTCTCTACCTTTTTTTGCTTTGGGCAGATTCTATCGCTATATGTCATCCTTTTGATAGGACAGAATGTTGTCGAAGGCGATATCGAAATAGAGTTCGTAGCTATTTTGTTCAACATAGCCCAAATGTGGAGTTGCAGTGACGTTTGGTAAGGACAATAGCGGTTCGGAGTCTGTTGTTACTGGCTCACAATCGAACACATCAATAGCGACTGTTTTGGTCGGTACCTCGCGTAGTTCATGATACAGAGCCATCGGTTCGACTAACTCCGCGCGGCTGATGTTCACAAGCAGTGAGTTCGGCTTCATCAAGCTGAGGTCGTGTGCCGTAACACATCCTCTGGTCACATCATTCAAACGCAAATGCAAAGAAAGCACATCAACTTCTCGGAAGAAGTCTTGTTTGGTTGTTGCTGCTTCAAAACCATCTGCTTGCGCTTGATCGCGTGAAGCTTGGCTACCCCACACTACGACAGACATCCCAAATACTTGCGCATATTGTGCAATGCATTTGCCGATTTTGCCGTAGCCCCAAATACCAAGCTTCAAGCCCTTTAAAGTTCGACCTAACCCTAGTGAGCCAGAATCTTGCCACTGGTTTTGCTTAAGGTTTGACGCGTAAGTAGGAATGTGGCGCGATGCAACCATAATCAACGCCCAGCATAATTCAGAGGGGGCGACTGGCGAGCCCCGGCCTTCTAACACGGTAACACCAAATCGTTCACACATTTGCGGGTCGATATGGTTACTCACTTTGCCCGTCTGGCTAATCAGCTTGATGTTTGGGAGCTGCGATAACAAAGATTCGGTGATCTCGGTTCTTTCACGAATGAGCACAATGGCTTCAAACGGGACCAACTTAGCGACGAGCTCTTCCTCTGAGTAAGTCTCGGTAAATACAGTCACATCGTGTTGTTCGAGTTTGTTGAAGCAATCGAGGTCTTTTACAACGTTCTGGTAGTCATCCAATATCGCTATTTTCACATCACTCTCCTTGTGATTGTTAGTTATCTTGTATTGTTCAAATGAAGACTAAAGTGCCATACCTCGAGATTCAACATAGCACTCACAGGGACTTCACTATTGATAAACCACTTTGAAACGCTCCAACATAAGTAACATGTCTTCACTTGGTGAGATCTTGAGCTCTTCACATTCACTTGAGAAGAAATTCCAGTGAGCTTCTCTCCACCATTCTAGTGTTTTGTCACCCTCGCCCTCTGCAGCAGCAAACTCCGCCGTCACCTCGTTGTATTTGCACTGTGAGACTGAAGTGATCTCTACAATGCAAACTGGCTTGCCATCCCAGTCAGTGACGACTTGCAAGTGACCAACTACTGGTCTCGTCTCGCCTTCATGGCTGTACCAATATTCAAGGCTGCAAGACGCTTGTTTTTCACCCTTGAGAATTAACTGAGCACATAGGTTGGCGTTATATTCATCAGCACAGTAATAGTCGGCACTAAAGGAGGTGTATTGCGAGGCAACCTCTGCTGGCAATGTGTTGAGGTAGCTATCGAGATAAGCTTTGCTTCTTTCTTCCATGATCTTTCCAAATTCAATATTAGGTTGAGCCGATAAATACTCATAGATTAAGCATCTGGCTGCATTGGGAGTAACCTATCAAGCCAGGTTATTGCTGTAAACCGAGTGAATATCAAAATGTGGGCTGAGAAAGAAGAATATCGGAAGGATTTCGAGGCCAATACAAGAAAGCTAAAAAATCAAAAGAAGAGCCAAAAACAGCTTTAGAGTATGCTTTTGGCTCTGAATATCTCGTTACTAGTCGCTCGTAATTAGCAGGATATTAACGGTTCAAGAAGTCGACCGCTTTGTCTGGGAAGTCAGTAAACACACCATCGACTTTGACTTGGTTGTAGAAGACATCCAACATGCCATCAAAGTTATCAGCATAAGCTGGGATTCTTCCCGGATCGGCACGGAACGTGTACGGGTGAACATCTAAGCCCGCGTCTTTTGCTGACTTCATTAACGGTTTAATAATGATGTTATCTTTGGTCGATGCATCATCCACCAACATTGGCTTCCAAGGGCCTATTCCTTCCGCATAAGTCGCCACTTTTTTCATGCCACCAGCTTCAAACATCCAGTCGTAACTGTACGGCGTTGCTTTGTCGCCTTGGTACGTCATGGTTTCATTCCAATCTGTATAAGCCATCAACTGAACGAGCTTAAGATCCATTTCCATCGCAGGCATGAGTTCATCATTGATGCGTTGGAGTTCATTGGCGTCAAAACACTGCAAATACACTTTGTCGTCTTTTGATAGGTAACCATATTGATGCAAGGTCGCAAGCACAGCTTTGGAGATGTCTTTGCCTTCGTGACGATGGAACCAAGGTGCTTTAATTTCAGGATAGATGCCCACGTCATAACCTAAGGTCTTATTTAAGCCTTGGATCAGTTCGATTTCTTCTGCAAATGTAGCGACACGGAAATCAGACTGCCACATTGGGAAGCGCGTTGGGTACCCTGCAACTCTGTTGCCTTGTTCATCTAAGTTAAAGCCTTCGGTCACCTTTAATGACTTGATCTCGGCAAGCGTAAAATCAATCGCATAGTAACGGCCATCTGCTCGTGCACGGTCTGGAAAGCGGTCAGCAACATCAGTGACGCGATCTAAATAATGATCATGCAAAACCACCAATTGGTCGTCTTTAGTCATCACTACATCTTGTTCGATGTAGTCGGGTTTCATCGCATAAGCGAGCGCTTTAGCGGGTAATGTGTGTTCAGGTAAATAACCAGAAGCGCCGCGATGCGCAATCACTAAAGGATCGGCGAACGTATTTGCAGATAAACTTAGGGCTAATAAGGTCAGAGACAGTGACGTTGTTTTCATTATTGTTTCCCTTGATAAAACAGAAGCTGGATATACCTGTCTCTGTTGTTATTAGTATGGTGTGGTTCAGCTAATAAACTACTGAGTTAGCGCTTCTTTTTCTCGTTCGAGATCTTTTTGTTTATGGTGCGCACGCTCACCGAGGAAGGCGTAAAGCAGACAAATTATTGAAGCAACACAAGCTCCGACCAAAATCATGAAGCCGCCATCCCAGCCGTAATGGTCAACCATGAAACCAAGCACCGCATTGGCAGCAACTGCGCCACCTAAGTAACCAAACAAGCCAGTAAGACCTGCCGCCGTACCTGCCGCTTTCTTTGGTGCAAGTTCAAGTGCATACAAGCCGATTAGCATTACTGGACCATAAATAAGGAAGCCAATCGCAATCAGTGCCAACATATCAACCGTTGGGTTACCCGCAGGGTTCAACCAATACACCAACACTGCGACAGTTACGAGAACCATAAACAGGATCCCTGCTGGAGCGCGTCGACCTTTGAATAATTTATCTGAAATCCAACCACACAATAACGTGCCAGGAATACCTGCCCACTCATACAGGAAGTAGGCCCAAGAGGATTTATCTACAGAGAAGTCTTTCGCTTCTTTTAAGTAAACCGGAGCCCAATCGAGTACGCCATAACGGATAAGGTAAACAAACGCATTAGCAATCGCGATTGACCACAACAGCTTGTTAGAGAAAACGTACTTAAAGAAGATCTCTTTCGCCGTCATTTCTTTCTCATGAGACGTATCGTAGTCGTCTGGGTAATCATCTTTGTGTTCTTCAATCGGTGGTAAGCCGCAAGATTGAGGTGTATCTCTTACAGTAAACCAAACAAAGACAGCAACGAGAGTGGCAAAAAATGCAGGAACATAAAAAGCGGTTCGCCAATCGTCGTTAAAAGCCCACAGCCCCAACAAGAACATTGGGCCAATCAAACCGCCACCCACGTTGTGAGCAACGTTCCATACCGATACGATCTCACCACGTTCTTTTCGTGACCACCAGTGAACCATGGTTCGCCCACAAGCTGGCCAGCCCATGCCTTGAAACCAACCATTCAAGAACAGCAGGATAAACATCGCAGTGATGCTGCCTGTCGCCCATGGCATGAAGCCGAAGCAGAACATGACCAATGCCGACATTAACAAGCCACCGCTGAGAAAGTATCGGGGGTTAGAACGGTCAGAAACACTGCCCATTAAGAACTTAGATAAGCCGTAAGCGATAGATACCGCCGCTAATGCAACCCCTAGTTCTCCGCGGCTAAAACCTTGTTCAATGAGATAAGGCATCGCCAAACTAAAGTTTTTACGGACTAAGTAATACCCCGCATAGCCAACGAAGATGCCGAGAAACAGCTGCCATCGTAGTCGTGTGTAGGTGCTATCGATCTTATCTGATGACAAGCGATCGATATGCGCCATAGGTTTGAATATTCCAAACATAGGAACCTCATAATTATTGGGCGAAGGAAGAATTTAAATGCTCGAACGAAAAATTTAGCGCTCATTCGAAATCAAGGGAATTGTATGTGCTTCAGAATTAATTTCTGTGATAGAGGTGGTTATTAACAAAAAATAACTTTAAATACAGCACATTAGTTTCATTTAATTAGACTGCGCTTCATGTTTTTGTTTGTGTTGTTCTTGAGTGCAGAGTGCGCTTGTATAGAAAACTATCTTTCGAGTGAGCAAATATCGAACTTTTCAAACAAGGATATGCAATTAAGTTAAAAAATTGTAAACAGAATCAACCTCTTTGCGCCCAATTAATGTGAATAGATAAGTCGCACATCGCAATCGGCAATGCGTATAACTAGCAATACATAGCCAATGGTGATGTTTTGTATTTCTTTCCGTTTATTTATCGAATTACCAAGGTTGTTTATTGTACATCTCAAGCGATGCAGCAATGTCTATACACAAGGTGTGTACCCATCACCTAGTAGTGAGGTTAGTCAGTGAGCATCTTACGAATTCAACAAACGTTAGGAAATATCATGAACAAATCACTTATCGCACTCGTTCTTACTGCTGTTTTAGCAGGTTGTTCATCTGGCAGTGGTTCTGAACCGGCACAACCTCAATTTGATGGTGACTATGGTTTCGAAAACATTGACCCAGGTTTTGGAAACGGCGACTCTGATAGTGATGTCGACAATGGGTTTGAGAATATCGACCCTGGATATGGCAAAGATGATTCAAAAAACATTGCTGATACCATTGAACAAGCTGATCTAGGCTTCGTCTACATCCCAGATATCGGTGATGTACCATTTTTTAATAAAGACACAGGTGAAGCTCATATAAGCGCCGTAAAACAACGTTCTGATGATAACGAAACGCTATACAGCATCTACGTGGATGATAAGCGTGTTGGTGAAATCATCATTCGTGATAACTATGTCAAAGTTAGCTCTGGAGACAAGATGATCTCAGGTGAGCAGAAGTCTTATCTTGATACTGAACATACCTTTTGGACTATTCGAGGTACGAACGGCAATGTAGTTGGTGACTTTAAGCGTCTCGACGATGGTGTTTGGGTGTTCCGTGAAGAAATGAACCGTGAAACATTTGTGGTTAAGTATCACGACGGTCAGTGGAACTTCATCCCTGTCGCAGACATTAAAAACAAGGTTAAAGACAACTTGCCGTCGCAAGCACAAGCCACCAAAGTGCGAGCAAAAATGCAGGTTAATAAGCTACGTACTTTGAAGTAATACTTATCACCAATCCCATATCAAAAAGGCATCCTCAAATCCAAGAGGATGCCGATCAAGCATCAACCAAGAATACATAACTAAAAAGCTCAAGGAAGATCCGGACTAGGTTACTAATTTACTGGCATTCAGTACTTTGAATTCGCCGATATTTTGTATACATAAGCGAGAGATCCAATGACCATCAAAAAGTTCCCCCTTCTGACATTAGCCGCTGTCTTGCTGTTCACTATGTCTAACGCACAAGCCAATGAACAAAGCCAAGAAGAAACTGCGATAACATTTGGCCTATCAGCTGAACGAGGGTGGAGAGATTGGTCTGCTTCTTACATCAAATATCGTGGTCCGGGAAGCATAGGTTATGGCATCGAGTTTACTCGCTCGGCTTATAACGAAGATGAAGAATCGTACGAATACAAACAACGCGACAACGAATATCAGTTTCACGCCCCTATTGGTATCACCGAAAACTTGTACATCACGCCAGGTTACGGGATCAAGCGTACCCACACGGACGTCACTTTAGATAGCCGCGAGTTCTCTGATAGCTCAACCAAACAAGTCGGTGGCTTAGATGCAACCTATATTATGGACAGTGGCTTTGTTGTAACCGCAGGTTTTGATAAAGCAGAAGGTGAAGACGTCGAGTTTTCGATTGGTGCAGGTATCGCATGGTAAAGTCGACTTAAGGAATCATACGCAAACAAAAAGGACCTAGATTTCTCTAGACCCTTCTATATAAACAGCGTTTTGTACTCGACATTATCGAGTTACACGAAGTGATCAATCTTCGATGTAGAAAGCTTCTACTGTGCCTTTAAGAGTAATAAGCATTGGCTGACCAAAACGATCTAGCGCTTTTGGAGAAGGGATCTTAACCCAACCTTCGCTGATGCAGTATTCTTCAACATCAGTACGCTCTTTACCATTTAGACGAATGCCGATTGGGTATTCGAAACACTCAGCCACGTGGTGTGGGCTGCGTGGGTTACCTGCAAGATGATCTGGTAAAGCTGGTCTTGAATTAGTATCGCTCATGTTCATTACCTGTATGTACGTAAATAAAAAAAGTGCGTCATTCTAGTCAATATAGGCTTAGTGCTCAACAACTGGTGCAATAAATCGTAGAGATCGTTTTAATCAACAGCGAGTTGTTTGATTTAAAGGCGATATAGGCATGAGTTTCAACGAAAATTTAACAGAGTTATGCATTGTTGATGAAAGAGAGAGCTTCATTACTCGAAAGGCAGATAACCTAATATCAAAGTTTTTATTCCGAACTTATCGATTAAGTTCAATACTCATCACTTTATGGTTCGGTTCTGATTCGATATCGACGATTGACCAACCGAGAGAAAGATACAAAGGCGCAATATTGGTGTAGGCGTACAACTTAGACGTTGAATCTTTCGAGGGTTGGGATTGATAATAGTCTGGCATTTGTTCAACACCACGATTAATCAATTCACTTGCAATACCTTGGCCACGCCATTGAGCATCAACATAAACAGCATTAATCCAAACCACATCCCGAACTTGATGAGGTTCCTGAAAATGGGAATATGCCAAGCCACCAATGACTACATTATCGCGAAGTACTGTTATTACTGGAGGGAGTTTTACGTTTTCTTTATAGGTATCTTTAAACTTGAAATTACACCATTCGCTTTGAAATAAGCCCTCTAACTCACTCCAATAAGGTGAGTTTTCATCGCAATTTCTAAAGATTACTTTCTGCATTTGTCCATCCTTTGAAGGGCTAATACGGCCATCCTAACCTTGGTTTATATTAGTGTAGGTAAAGTTACTCTTCTTCGTCGTAATCGTCTGCAGGGTCTTGATTGATTTCTTCGCCACACCCTAAGCATTCGGCTTGCAAATCTGTTGGCATCACAATAATCAAACCACAATGCGGACATAAATCGCCTTGTTGAAACATCCTGCTATTCCTTCTACTTCATGGCTATTGCTTAGGGTACTTTTGCTTACTCGCTTCTAACCAGTCATGGATGACTTGGCGAGCCGACTCCGACGGTGGTGCATTTCGTTTTCCGCAAATTTGGTCAATTTCAAACGGAAACGCTTTGCTCGGGACACGACGTAAACCTATGGTTAAACGCTGAGGTTTGAACATGCGGAATACCACATAGCGGTCGCTCATGATTCGATTGTGATAAACACCAATGCAGTGTTTTTGCTCCATGCCTTCTTTTTCAAGGTCGTAGTAATCAGTAAGCGGATGAATATTGTCGTTACCTAGCAAAGGAACCGGATAAGGAATGTCTTTATCCATTGGGCGGTTACCCTCTAAACGACGCAGTTGACGTTGCTCTGTCCATCTATCGTGAAGTTGTTCGAACATCGCAAATGAGTTCTGGCTGGTAATGGCGCGTAATGGATCATCCATCTCCAAATCTAGTCCTAACAATATCGCATCTTGGAACATTGCCATTTTTGAAGGCGCATTAAGCCTGCCCTCTTCCACCATCGCAATACCCAATCGACTGCCGGTTAGAAACGGATGAACCTGATCCAAACGCAGCGCTGTGTAGCCAACTTTGGAGTAATGCTTGAATTTAAGAACACGTCTTTGCAGGGGTTCGAGAATTCGTACAATGTGGTCAAGCTCATCACCGACGTTGTAATGAAGCTCTAGCTTATCGATGAATTTTAGGGTCGCTTTACTGCCGTCTAAGCCCAGTTTGGTTAAGATTCTCTTCTGCCCTAGACGACTCAGTTCCAATGCTTTCTTGTTATCGACACTGTGTTTCATGCAGATTAACGCCAAGATAACCGGCCTTAATTCAAGCAATTGAGCCGCCTCATAAGTGTTCGCCGCGAGCCACAACATCTGGTATTGATACTCTGGGAAATCATCGGTTATCTCACGATAACGAGCTGGCAATGAATCTAACCAACGACCATTCACATCAAACTGCTCAACGAGGTTGAGGCTTAAACCAATACCACCATCGAGCGGTCGTCTACCATCTTCAAACACATGAAAGCCCACGAGCTTTTGCGACCAATCACTGATCTCAATATCGTAATCAAAGCCTAATGTGCGAGTGGGAATGGTAAGTAGTGCTGTCATTGATGCCTCTTCGTTAATGGCGCGTTGAACTATCGAGCTTATCTAATAGCAAAAAAAACAAAGCTCGGTCTAAAGTCACTATAACAACCTTTTGTAAATTTCTTATCAATCAAAGCGATATAAATACGAGAGTACTTAGAAGATCTTTGAATGATGATTTTACGCAATATGAGACCTCTTCGATATCATTTACTTAGATAGAAACTATGCTTGTAACATCACTAATAACAAGAGGCTTTAATTATGGAATACCGACATATTCTGGTCGCACTTGAAATGTCTGATGACTCGAAAATACTCATTGATAGAGCAACCTTCTTCGCGAACAAACTAGAAACGGAACTTTCGTTTGTTTATATCGACGGTACTCACGGAGAAATCTACCCAGAACTCGTTGATATTCAGCAAAATAATGGTGACTTACCTGTCAATGAAGATGCGATAAAACACTTAAGAGAGTTTGAGGCTTACGCTAAACAGCCGATTCAGCATATTTTTGTAGGTACAGGTGATTTGAATGACAAACTCAAGGATGCCGTGAAAACGCACAACATTGACTTAATGCTTTGTGGTCATCACCATGATTTTTGGCATAAGATCATCTCGCACTCAAAGCAATTGATAGACTCTTCTCCCGTCGACATACTCGTCGTTCCTATGGACTAGAGCTTCTAGAGCCCCACGGTTCCTAAAGACTATCGCTCTTAAAAAATAGCTGTTTTGGCTTTTAAAGCCAGGCTTCAATAGCCAGCCTCTATCGGTATTATTGGTTGGCTTACATCCCCTCTTCAATCTTCTTGTTTACCCCAATCCAACTATCACTCACTTGCTGAAATCATTTGTGATCTTGTCAGCTTATCAACTCGTAAGCGTCTAATAATTAACAAATCACGAGTGTAAGTAATGAAAAAGATTGGTCTCTATCTTTTTACAAACGACTTAAGAATCAACGACAATCAATTGCTCGATTGCGCTGCACAGAGCGTCGATAAACTCATTTGCGTGACTGTCGAACCCACTTTGGTTCGTTTCTCTGCTGATTTCGCGCAAGAGCAAAATTATGGCGTACATCGCCAGAGTTTTGTTTCACAATCGTTAGACAATTTAGAATCGAATTTAGTGAGGCTTGGGCAGCAACTTGTCGTGATTCACAGTAATCATTTAGAACCAGACGTAGTCGAGCATGCACTCAGCCAAATCATTGCTACACAACACGTCACCCACTTTTTCGCCAATGCACACTGCGGTCACGACGAGCGACAATTGATTCATTCAGTACACCGTCGTCACCCTGACTTGATAACATGCTTGCCGCATAACTCCACCTTGTTTGACTCGCATGATCTGCCGTTTGAATTATCAAAAGTCCCGAGCTCGTTTACCAAATTTAGAAAGCTAGTCGAACACTTGAACCTTAATAGCGACGAGACGGTTATTGCGCAGCTTCCACCAGCAGTGACACCAGCACAAACAACAGCAATCCCATTATCCAGTTCTCCAAATATCGAAAGAGCAGCAACAAACGATTATTTGGGTGGCGAAGACGGAGGACTAGCGCATTTAGAAAACTACTTTTCACATGATTACGCCCTTAACTACAAGCAGACTCGAAACGCATTTGACGGCATCGAAAACTCAACCAAGTTCTCGCCGTGGCTGGCACTCGGCTGCGTTTCGCCTAAAACGATTTATCGCCATTTGAAACAGTTCGAAACCGAACATGGCTGTAACGATTCAACCTATTGGATCTACTTTGAGTTGTTGTGGCGCGAATATTTCTATTGGAAATGCTTATCTCTGGGCTCATCGTTATTCGGTGATTCTTCAGACCAAAAACTCAACACCCCAAACTCCTCGGGAACATCGAACCTGAATTTTGCCAAATGGAAAAGTGGCAATACCAACTATCCGATTGTCGATGCGTGTATGCGTCAACTTAACGAAACCGGCTACATGTCGAACAGAGGAAGACAACTAACAGCCAGCTGTCTGATCTACGAATTATGTGGCGATTGGCGACACGGCGCAGCCTATTTTGAGAGCCAACTTATCGACTATGACGTGGCATCAAACTGGGGTAATTGGGCATATATAGCCGGAGCCCTGAACTCTCAAGTAAACACCCAAACCAAGAAACAAAAGAATGCTAACCAAGCACAACCCAAATCACACCATTTCGACTTGTCTAGGCAGACCGATATGTATGACCCAGACCATATATTTATAAACAAGTGGAATACGAGCAACAAAGAACCTGTCTTAACTAACAATCAGGATGTGTTATGAACTTCAAAACCGTGCGCCTTGTCTTAGGCGACCAACTCAATGTCCAGCACTCTTGGTTTCAACAGGTTGATGACGACGTCATTTATATCATTGCCGAACTCAAGCAAGAGACTGACTACGTTGCATCGCACATCCAAAAAGTGGCCGCTTTTTTCTCTGCGATGGACTACTTTGCCGACGAGCTCAAACAACAAGGTCATCAGGTACTCCACCTAACTCTGGATGACACGACTCAATTTGAAAATCTCGATGCTCTATTGCAACACTATGTCCACGAGTTTGCTGCTGAAAAATTTGAATACCAACAGCCAGACGAATATCGACTTCTCCAACAATTGGCAAAGCTGAAGTTAACTGGGGTAACCAAAGGCTGTAGCGATTCCGAGCACTTCCTGTTTCCGTTTGACGAGATTGAAACCCAGTTTCCTAAAGACAAACACATCATGATGGAACACTTCTATCGTCGAATGAGAAAGCGCTTTGACATCCTGCTCGACGATGGCAAACCGGTTGGCGGAAAATGGAATTACGATGCAAACAATCGCAAGAAACTCAAGAAGCAAGACATCGACAACTTGCCGCAACCATTAATGTTTTCCAACGATATTTCTGAGATTTTAAAACGCATCGAGCATCATCAAGTTCAAACCATTGGTGAAGTTGGTGATCAGTTATTATGGCCAGTCAACCGAGCGCAAAGTCTTTCTCTTCTTGCTCACTTCTGCCAAGTCTGTTTGCCGCTATTCGGCCAGTTTCAAGATGCAATGACGACCGAGCACGATTCAAAATGGAGTTTGTATCACAGTCGCCTCTCCTTTTCGTTGAACAGCAAACTGCTAAGCCCCAAAGAAGTGATTGATGCAGCGCTGTCGGCTTATCAGTCCTCTTCTAAGCCAAACGCACCCACTATCGATATTACGCAAGTTGAAGGGTTCGTACGCCAAATTCTAGGTTGGAGAGAATACATACGTGGCGTTTATTGGTCGAACATGCCTGCTTACGCCAACAAAAACCATTACGCAGCAGACCGTCAGTTGCCTCATTATTTTTGGGATGGGCAAACCAAGATGAATTGTATGAAGCACGCGATTGATCAATCCCTCGACTTTGCTTATGCGCACCACATTCAAAGGCTCATGATCACCGGTAACTTCTGCTTAATTACGGGCATTGCTCCGGATCAAGTTGATAGTTGGTACCTTGGTATTTATGTTGATGCGATTGAGTGGGTCGAAATGCCGAATACGCGAGGTATGGCACTTTTTGCTGATGGCGGGATCGTCGGAACCAAACCATACTCTGCCAGCGGTTCTTACATCAACCGTATGAGTGACTACTGCAAAGGCTGTCACTACAAGATAAAAGAACGCAGCGGAGAGCAATCTTGCCCTTTCAATAGCTTGTACTGGCGCTTTATGAACCAGCACCGCGATGCGTTAAACCGTAACCCACGCATGGGCATGTTATATCGCTCTTGGGACAATATGGATGAACAAGACCAACAAGCGATACTCGAGACCGCAGAGCAACGAATCACAAACTTGGAGAATTTATAATGGTTGAGCAACTCAGATTACACATACTAGTTGTTGGTGGGAGTGGCGGTATTGGTTTCGCTGTGGTTAAGCACCTGCTGTCTGAGCTGTCTCGCTTTGATTTTCTTGATGTGCATGTAGACGCGACTTACCACTCTCAACAGCCAGAACTAGAAAACAGTCGTTTGAACTGGCACAAAGTCGATGCAACCAATGAAGCTGATATTGAGCAACTCAGCAAACAGTTTGAAAAATTGGACTGGTTGATAAACTGCGTGGGTATGCTTCATACGCCAGACCTTGGTCCGGAAAAGAATTTGTCCTCTATCGACCCAGAATTCTTTCTGAAAAACATCTCGGTAAACACCCTGCCTAGCTTGTTACTGGCCAAGCACTTCACGCCGATTCTCAAAGCCAGTGACAATCCAAAATTTGCCGTGGTATCAGCCAAAGTCGGCAGCATTTCAGACAACCGATTAGGTGGATGGTATAGCTATCGCTCATCGAAAGCGGCACTCAACATGTTCATCAAAACCATGTCGATTGAATGGCAACGCACCATAAAGAAAGGCACAGTATTAGCGCTACACCCGGGCACAACAGACACGGCTTTATCGAAGCCTTTTCAGACCAATGTCCCTGAGGGTAAGTTGTTTGAGTCGAGCTATGTCGCCCATCACTTGGTCGATATTATTCGCACTGCCACGCCGGACAAAAGTGGGCACTTCTACGCTTACGATGGTGAGCAGTTAAAGTGGTAGTTAATATCAGTGGCCGTCTTTCATGAGTGCTAAAAAAGAAAACCCAACAGAGTTGAGGCTCTATTGGGTTATTTTTTTGAAAGAGCGCCTTAGTTTTTTAAGGCGTTATGACTGACATTTTACGAAAGATCAAAACAGATCATTACGATTACTCAGCCCAATTGAACTTGCTGTCGTCAACACCTTCTTTTTCTTCTTTAACACGCTCGCGTCGGTGTTGCTCTTCAATTCGCGCAGCGTCTATCTCTTGCATAATGGCTTCGATGTCTGCCAAATCGTCAGTTTCTGTAAACTCGCCCGTCAGCTTGCTGTCTGGCTTTAAGTCGCCTTTCTCGTACAGCGCCCACATTTCCTTGGCATACTCGGTTTTCGCCAATTCAGGGGCAAATTGAGCGTAATAATCACGGATGTTATTGATGTCACGAGCCAACATCCACTCAGCGTTGTTATTAGCCGAAGCGTCGACAGCTTGCGGTAGATCGATAATCACAGGGCCGTATTCATCAACCAATACGTTAAACTCAGACAAGTCACCATGGATCAAACCAACGCAAAGCATTTTAACCACGTAAGTCATCATCACCGCATGATCTTCAATCGCTTGTTCTGGTGGCATCACAACATCGTTCAATCTAGGAGCCACATAACCGTCATCATCAGTGACTAGCTCCATAAGCAGCACACCATCAAAACAGCCATAAGGCACAGGCACACGAACACCCGCTTCGGCCAGTTTATACAAGGCATCCACTTCAGCGCTTTGCCACACTTTCTCTTGTTGTTCTCGGCCAAAACCAGAGCCTTTTTCCATCGCTCTGGCACGGCGGCTATTACGTACTTTTCGGCCTTCACGATACGCCGTTGCTTTTTTAAAGCTGCGCTGGCTTATTTCCTTATATACCTTGGCACAACGGATCGTATCGCCGCAGCGTACTATGTACACTGACGCTTCTTTGCCACTCATTAATTGGCTTGTCACCTCGTCGACTAAACCATCGTCAACTAAGGGCTGTATTCTTTTAGGTATCTTCATGCCGCCTTTATACATTAGTTGTCTTACAGATAGAAATATTAACTTAAGAAATGAATGACGAAACTATTAACGTGTTCTAAAAACGAACAGAAATTACGCCAAAGTTGGCTTATGACGACGACAACGTTCAGAACAGTAAATCACGTCATCCCAACAACGTTGCCACTTTTTACGCCATGAGAAAGGCTTTTGGCAAATAGGACATGTCTTAGTTGGTAAATGGGGCTTCTTGTGCATGGCCGTTTCCTTTTTGATGAGTCCACTTCTCGCGTCTACTAAAGATTCTCTATTACGCTCGATTCTCGCTTCATAGAATGACGAAGGTAAAACCAACAAACCTAGAGTCCCTACTACGTTCGTAGCTCACTTTAGGAAATGAAGAAAGTAATACCAACAAGCCCAGATTCCCTATTACGCTCGTGCCTCACTTTAGGGAATGACAGCTGCTTTTTATTCGATCCTGACATTAAGGGATGACGGCGAAGTGATTAATGACAACTTCCGACTCCGTCATCCTCGAGAAGGAGGAACGACTGAGTCGGGGATCTGCTTCATCTAGCTCGATTTCTATTTCTATTTCTATTTCTATTTCTATTTCTATTTCTGCACTGATGAATAATATGACTAGAAGCTAAGCAACAACCTTGTACTGCTTCTCCATCTCACTCACACCTAAGCCAGAGTGTTTTGTTACTTTAAGCTGAACAGGCACTCGCTCTTTCAGTGCTTCAACGTGGCTAATGACACCAATCATCTTGCCTGATGCATTCAAGTTATCGAGCGCGTTTAGAGCAATGTCCAATGTGTCACTATCGAGCGTGCCGAAACCTTCATCTAAGAACAGAGAATCAATACTGGTTTTGTAGCTTACAAGATCAGAAAGCGCTAATGCCAACGCCAAGCTCACCAAAAAGCTTTCGCCACCTGATAACGTCTTGGTATCACGCATCACATCGCCCTGCCATGTGTCGAGCACTTGCAGTTCTAAACCATCGTCGGCTTTACGTTTTAGCTCGTAACGACCATGCAAACGCTGTAGCTGCTTGTTCGCAAGGTACACCAAGTTTTCCAACGTTAAACCTTGAGCAAACTTACGGAACTTGTCGCCGTTCTTAGAACCAATAAGTGAATTCAGGCGTGAAATATCATCAAAGTCGACCTGCTGCTCGTCGATCTGCTTGAACAGATCTTGCTGATTACTGCGGTTCTGGCTATCCGTTTCAAGATTGGCAGAAATTGCACCGATCTTTGTCGCATGGCTTTGCTGTGCGTTTTGACACTCAGTAGTCGCTTCTTCAACTTGCTGTTGGTCTTGCTCTTGCCATGCTTTCGCATTTTCGTGATTTTGTAGCTCCACTTGTGTCGCTGTGGCGGTGTTCAACCTAGCTTGCGCACTGACAATCGCTTCGTCTAAAGACTTCTTCAAGCTTTGAAGTTGAGTTCTAACCTCTTCATCTAACAACGCTGCTTCAAAATTAGCCTCATCTTCGAATGGGCTGGTTTTCAGCGCTGCTAACCAAGCATTCGACGCTTGTATGTAGCTCGATTGCTTACTGACTAACTCGTCCGAGAAACCAGTGTGTTTGGTTTGCTCGGTTCGATGTTCCAGCTCGCAACGGTTAAGCACTAACTGCGCAGCATCAAATGCATTTACCGCTTCAGTGACTTTTTGCTTCATCGCATTGCTGGTGGCTTGAATGTCTTTATCACCAAACAATTCTGTTCTTTCAGCCGTTACACGAGTCAGCTCTAACACTAGAGACTCACTCTCTTGCGTCAGTGTCGTGAGCTCTTTCTCAACACTGCTTAGCTTGTCATCTAAAGTTTTCAGTTCGGCAGTTTGAGTAATCAGTTGCTTCTCAATATCAGCCTGTTGCTGTTTAGTTTGCTGCCATGTGCTTGATGCTTGTGATTTAGCAGTAAACCAATCATCAATATGTTCAAGTTCAGGCGCTTCGATAGCCGTTTGAACAATGCTCTCTTTCAGAGTGTTCCATTGCTGTTCTTTTGCTAGAGCTATCTGAGCCACTTGTTCGTTCGTGCTGTGATTTTGCTTATTCAGATCCGCTAAGCGTTGCTCGGCCAACTCGAGATTAGACTGCGCCTTGTCAGCCATAACACTTACAGACAAGCGTTGTTTCTCAGCTTCTGCGTAATGCGCTTTAGCATCAGCCAACGCTTTGAGTTGCTGCGAGCTCTGACTTAGTTGAAGTTCACACTGCTGAGTAAAGGTCGCGACTATAGCTTCATTACCTAAATCGTTAATCGTTAGTAGCGCCAGTTCAGGAGCCGTGCCAACGAAATCCGATAAGCTCTGTTGAAGCTTGCCGACAACGCCTTGCCAATTCAATTGAGCCTGCTGAATATCCGCTTGCGCACGTTGAATGTCATCGTTAAGCGCGACAACCATAGGGGCAAGAGAATCTAACTGCTGACGATGCTCTTGGCCTTCTTTTTTGATAGCCGTTAGCTCTAGGTTTTCCGTTTCTTTTTGAGCAACCAAATTTGCAGTGTCTTGCGACTGTTCAATCGAATGGTCTGTTGAACCACACAGTGGGCATTCAGACCCAGATTCTAGAGCTGCACGGTATTTCGCCAGCTCGCCTTCTTGATCAATCAAACGCGTTAATCGCTCAAGCGAAGTCTCTTTCTCTTTATATCGCTCCACCAGCACTTCACGTTCTTTTGAAAGCTTGTCGACCAATTGGGTGTTGGTCTGATGTGCCTGTGTTTTTGCGTGCAGCTGTTGTTGGGCATTTAGGAAACCACGATTGATCTCGAGTAATGAGTGCGTATTGCGATTCCAAAACTCCAACAGATCTTTTTGCGAATTCAACACTTGTTCGCTGGTGTTGCTTTGCAATGCTTCCCACTGTTGCTTTGCACTACTCTCTAACACAACCAATTCACTTAAAGTTTTGTCTTGCGTTGCTTTAGCGTCTTGCGCAGATTTGATGATCGTTAGCTGAGTATCAACCGCAGACAAAGTTTGCTTCGCTGAGTTTAACTGTTCTGCATGCTGACGCTCTAGAGTACGAACTTGCTCTACCTTTGCTTGCCACTGACCTAAGTATTTTTCCAGATGTTGGTCAGCTTGATGTGTATTTAAGTACTCAGTGCTGAGTTGATCTTGTTGCTTCAGTGCATCTGTTTTTTGGACCAAAACGACTTGTTGATTACGCTGCTGCGTATGTTGCTCGTTTAGCGTATTCGCTGCAGTAACGGCCGCAGTTTGCTTATCTTTGAGTACGGCAATTTGGTTATCTAGCGGGCGGACAAGATCGATGATCTTCTCTTGTTCTTGTTGCTCGGTTTTAACCTGTTCGACAATTGCACTGCTTTGAGTCAGTTTAGTTTGCGCGTCTTGCTTCTCTGCATCACGAACGGCAAGTAACTTAGTGCTGTTATCTAAATGAGCTTGAGTAGTGTTCACCTCTTGTTCGCAACGCTTTAAATCTTTGTGCATTGGGCGCAGCTTTTCAGCCGGTTCACTGTATGCCAAACGCTCTAGTGATGGTTGATTACGGTCTAGTTCATCTTGAGCTGTTTTAAGATCGTGCTCACTGGTCGCAATAGTTTGCTCAGCTTTGGTCACGTCTTTCCACCAGCTTAGATGCGCTTGCCACTCTTTTAATTGCTCGGCTAAACGCTTCTGCTCGGCTTCTAACGTTTCACGCTCTGCGGTTAGCTCTTTGATTTGCTCTTCAGACAGTAAACTCACCCCATCGGCTTTCGCTTTAAGGTGATTAAGCGACTCTTCACTCGACTTGAAATGATCGTAGATGCGCTCAGAGATCAGGCTATAGACTTCTGTGCCCGTCAGCTCTTCAAGTAGCTCGGCACGGTCGTTAGCATTGGCGTTTAAGAACGCTGCAAACTCACCCTGAGACAACATGATGGATTTAGTGAAGCGCGAAAAATCGAGACCAGTTACCTGCTCCACCAACTTGGTCTTCTTGGTCAGCATGGTTTCTAAGACTTTATCGGTGTCCGCATCCGCAAATTCACACGTTGGCGTTTGTAATGCGCCATCGTGCTTTCCGCGAGCTCGCTTTTGGTGGAAGTTAGAGCGATACGTTTTGCCCTGCACTTCAAATTCAAGCTCAGCGAAACACTCACCCGTGCCACGCGTCATTAATTCGTTGTTGCCTTTAGCGATGCTCTTTAAACGCGGTGTGCGGTGGAACAATGCCAAACAAATCGCATCAAGAATGGTGGTTTTACCTGCCCCTGTTGGGCCAGTAATCGCGAACAGACCATTTTCTGCAAACGGTGATTGGGTAAAATCGAGCTTCCAACGCCCTTTCAAAGAGTTCAGGTTTTCAAATTCTAGGCTTAAAATCTTCATACTGGTTACTCTTCTACTTTGTTTGGTGTTTGAGCGCTCTCGGACACTTCAACCATCACTTGTTTAAACTTCACCGTCATTCGCTCTAAACGTGCTTTTTCAGAATCGGTTTCAAATTCTTCTAAGGCAATACGCTTCGTAAACACGTCCATCGGGCTCAATTCAGATAAGGTTTCTGCCGACTCTTGCTCTAAAGCTTGGTTACGGCGTTCTCTTGCGCGGCGCAGTTGCAGCACTTCCACATTCAAACCTTCGGTTAGTGCGCGCATACGTTCTTGAAGATCCGACAAGTAATCTTGCGCTTGCACTTCTATCGATAACCACACGCTTTGGTCGCTATCTAAGCCTATATATTGATTCAGTTGAGATTCGATCTCGCTCAAGTCGCCTTTGATTTCAGCTAGGGGTTGGAACGTTGGAACTGGCAATTGAGAAATGGTGCGCTCGCCCTCAATAAACTCAACCACACATACCTGCTTTTGAGATTTAAGTTCATCAAAGCTTAATGGGATTGGTGAGCCGCAGTAACGAATGTATTCACGCTTTGCCACCACTTGTGGGCGGTGGATATGACCAAGTGCAATATAGTCTGCGTCTGGGAAGCCATCAGCGGCAAAACCATCAAGGTTACCGACATAGATGTCGCGTACCGAATCCGATTGTTGAACACCCATCGCCGTTAAATGACCCGTAGCGATAATCGGCATGTGCTCGCTGTTTTCAAACTCCGCACGTTTTTCTACAGCGGCATCATAAACACTTTGGTAGTGCTGTTTGATTGCATCTCCGAGTTGCTTCTGACGCTCAACGCCTGTGACGCCCGCCTGGCTGGTCAACACATCGCGAGGGCGAATAAAAGGAATAGCACAAACCAGCGCTTCTACATCGCCGTTCTTGCCTTTTAGTTCAACAACCTGAGTCGCATGATCTTCATTGGTATTAGGAATCACGTCTGCGCCCATGTATTTGAGCAGCTGTTGTGTCTCTTTTAGCACAGACACCGAATCGTGATTTCCACCTAACAACACCAATTGACAGCCGATCTTGTTCGAGTCGACCACGAACTTGTTATACATCTCACGAGCGTAACTCGGCGGTGTGCTGGTATCGAAAATGTCGCCAGCAACAATGATCGCGTCGATGTCGTGCTCTGTAACTTGCTCAAGTAACCATTGTAAAAACCGTTCATGTTCATTCTTACGGCTTTTATTGTAGAAGTTTTGGCCAAGATGCCAATCGGACGTGTGAAGAATCTTCATTGCTGCTCACTGGAAGTCTGTAATCCCTTTAATTTATCAAAATACCGATCAACTACCAAACGAGTTAGCATTATTTACCGTTTATAAGCTTGTGAAAACCAACTAATTTCAGGCTTTGGATCAACTATGCCCATAGCGTGACCAATCATTATTTTTGACATAAAAAAACCGCTCAACGTTAGAGCGGTTTTAGTTGTCTCTGGCCTAAACTATACGCCGTAAATTACTTAATCTTTATTTAGCGAGATTCAGCGAGACTAGCCAAGTAGTTATTCGTTAAATAAAATCCGCTGAACTTGTCAATAAAGTCCGCTGGAACGGTTTTATCGGTCAATCCAGATTCAATCAGAGCCGCTTGCCAACTCTGTACTTTCGGGAAGCTTTCTAGCATATCGAAGCCTGAACGCTCTTTAATTACAAATGCTCGGTGTAACAGTGGTAACCAAGCGATGTCGACGTTAGAGATGTAGTCCCCTTTAAAGAACTCAGTATCACCCAGTTTTTTCTCTGCCTTTAGGAACGCCTTTTGTAAATTGGCTAAGCGTGTTTCAAATGTCTCTTTGTCTTTACTCGCCATGGTGCCGCACTGTGGCATGTAATGTTTGCTCGCTTGATAAGACCAAGCACGGTCGAGTGCTTTCTGCTCGGGTGAAACCTCTTCAATAGGCGTATATTTATCGTCTAGATATTCAACAATTGCATCAGATTCAAAAAGGACGGTGTCGTTCTCTGTAATTAATACAGGTACCTGCCCGTTCGGTGAGATATCCAAAAACCACTGTGGTTTGTTATTCAGTTCAATGTACTCAATTTCAAACGGGACGTTTTTCATTACTAGTGAACCCATTACACGTTGAACAAATGGGCAGTTTTTAAAGCTAATCAATTTAGTCATTTTTGGCTCCGAATCGGGTTAATAATTTCTTGTTACACCCCTAAGACGAACCCAAAATTCAAAAGACGAAGAATAATTCGTTATTTCACGAAATAATTTAATTTGTTGTTATCAGGGCGTTTAAAACCAACAAAGAAATGCGAAATCTTTGCAAAGAATAGTTAATAGCTAGGGAGGCGAGACGGAGGGATACAGTACTAATTACTAATTAACGAGCTAACAAGCTAACAAGCCGTACTTTCCCCCACCAGCATTCAACTGATGAGGAGAAGTTAACGAAAGCAGAGCAAAACTAAACAACCAAAGATAGTGCAATTGATGCCATGATCACTCCTACAACAAACTCCAACATCTTCCATGATCTCGGGTTTTTAAACATTGGAGCTAAGAAGCGAGCACCATAGCCAAGTGAAAAAAAGAACACGAATGAAGCCGATACTGCACCTGCACCAAACAACATTTGATTTGGTTGATATTGTGTAGAGATAGAACCCAGCAATACCACAGTATCCAGATACACATGCGGATTAAGCCAAGTAAACGCTAAGCACATGGTAACTGCTTTGGTTAAAGAGTTTTTGGTTTCGACACCGGCTTCTAAGGCATGATTTTCGGTAAATGCTGAGCGAAAGCTCAAGAATGAGTAAACCCCTAAAAAGATAGCCCCACCGTAACGAGCAAACTGCTCAATTTGTGGAAACTGATCAACGATTGCACCAAAGCCCATCACACCAAAACTGATCAGTAATGCATCTGAAATCGCGCAGACAGCACAAATAGCAAACACATGCTGATTCTTTAAGCCCTGTTTAAGAACGAACGCATTTTGAGAACCGATCGCGAGAATAAGCGAAAGCCCGAGAGTAAAACCTGCAAAATAAGTCGGCATCAAAGGTTAGCCTCTTAACGTAACTCAATACTCATGAAATGACTGTGCGGGTCTAACACATAATTAGCAAAAGGTTCACAGTAACCAAAGCCAAATTTTTGATACAAATTACGCGCTGGCTTAAAGTAGTCTTCCGATCCCGTTTCTAGGCTAATACGTCGATATTGGCGAGCGGTTGCCGTATCCAAAACGTGCTGCAATAGCTTGCTTGCGACACCGGACTTTCTTGCAAACTGCGAGGTTCTCATTGACTTCAGTTCAGCGTGTTGTGTATCAAGCTCTTTAATGGCGACACACCCAAGCAGTTGGCTGTCTTTCCAAGCACTGAAAAAAGTAATCTCTGGCGACTTGAGCCCCTCTAGATCCAGTGCATGAACGCTTTCGACTGGCGATGTCGCATACATATCAGCTAAATGCTCTTCGAGTAGCTCAATAACCTCTCCACCCGACAAATCATCAATTTTTATTTCCATAACTCTTTAATTATCCTTAATAATTTTTTTATCCGTTTTAGATACAGTAAAATTACGCTACCCTCAAAAAGTTGCGTACGGCACACTTTAATCACATAGTCTCGTGACGCTTGCCGTGTTAGGTATCTGATAGCTTTGTCGATATACAGCAGTCACAATTTATTTACGACACCACCATTTATTTAAAGCACCTGTTTTTGGTGAGAGGATATGTAGTCAGATCTATATGAGCATCCAACTAGATTTAACCACAGCCACCCCTAGGCAGAATTTCGACTCTGCACAGGGCTATATTACGCTGCAAGACCACCGTGTCATCGATGTCGACGAAAACATTGCAAAAATCTTCGGTTACAGTTGCCGTGAAGCACTTCTCAACAACGTCGATTTTGTCTACTCATTAATACCCAAAGATTATCACGGCTCTGTCCGTGAACGTTACCTTTCTGCGATTAAAGGCCAACTGGGAAAGGGAAAGCTCTATAAAGATATTCCGGTGAATAACCGCCTTCTCTCGCTGTTTAGCCTTGCTCAAGCGGTCAGAGTCAACGACCGCCCCGCTCTTCGTGTAATGATCATAGATATTACCTCAGTTGTTGCTTCAGAGCGTAAACATCAAGAAAAAGATCGTATGTACCGGACTTTACTCAATAGTTCGAAACAGGGCGTGCTCGTCCACCAAAATTTCAAGCCTCTAATGGTTAATCAAGCCTGGGTTGAAATGCAGGGTGCCAAATCGATAGAAGCAGTGCTCGCCATGGACTCAATCATTTCAATTATTCCGCCGGACAGTCGTATCAATGCCATGAGACGCAGCCAGAGTATTCTTGCCGGTGATACACCAAGCTTCAGTTCTGTGGTTGAAAACCAATGCTTTGACGGGAGTAAAAAACACTTCAACATCTACGACAACATCATTAATTGGGAAGGCGAGAAAGCGATTCAAGTGGTGATAGAAGACGTTTCCGACAAGGTGATATTAGAACAAGAGCTACTGCACCGCGCACTTCACGACGATCTAACACAAGTGTTCAGCCGCAGTGCCATTTACGATTGGTTAAAAAAGCCGTTAAAAGAACAAACTGAGATGTCTTGTTTACTATTGGATATTGATGACTTCAAAAAGATTAATGACCAATTTGGACACAGTGTTGGTGACGATGTGATTCGCACTCTCGCGAATACCATTAAGAAGCACGTCAAAGCCTTGAACGGCGTGGTTGGCCGCTGGGGAGGTGAAGAGTTTATCGTCTTCTTTCCAAAAAACCGAACGACTCATGGAACCATTCTCAACACGGCATACTCACAAGCAAAAATTGTTGGTCAACGTATTTGCGAAGAATTTCGAACCCATCAATTCTTGGGATTTAATCGCACCAAGTTTCAATCAAGCGTCAGTATTGGCATTACCGACAGCTGCATCGTTCGTACCAACAACTCCCTAGATACGTTGATTCGAGTTACAGACGACGCGCTCTATCGTGCTAAATCCAACGGAAAAAATAGAGTCTCAGTAAACCACGAAGGTGCATGTATAGAGTGTGGCTCGTGAAACAATTGCTAAGCATCAAGAAAAGGTCATTTAAGCCTATAAGTTGACCCAAGATTTTCTTGTTATTTTTAAGTTCTAGTTTACTATGCGCCACCCCAATTTTTTCAGCAAATGCTGCAGGCAAACATGTCCGCCAACGCACTCTATACCGACCTATCCGGTTACTATGATTTAATGTGTGTCGATATTGACTACCAAGCGCAGAGTGACTGCGTTCGTAGGTTACATCAGATTTTTGGAAATGAAGGAAAAACACACCTCGACCTTGGATGTGGCACTGGACCACACGTTCGCCATTTTATTGATTACGGCTATCAAAGTAGTGGCCTTGATCTGAATAAACCAATGCTCGACATTGCTCAAGTTCGTTGCCCTGAAGCTAACTTTTCAGTACAAAACATGAGTAACTTTGAGGTCTCAGAACCGCTCGATCTTATCACTTGTTTCTTGTATTCCATCCATTACAACGACGGTATTGAGAGACTAAAAGAGTGCATTGCAAGCGTGCACCGAGCTTTGAAACACGAAGGTGTCTTCTGCTTCAACGTGGTTGATAAAGAGAAGATAAGCAATGACTTGTTTGTTCGACATACAGCCAACAAAGAACATGATGACTTTACCTTTCGTTCAGGTTGGTACTACTCCGGCGAAGGTAGTAAGCAAATGTTAAAGCTAAGTATCGAAAAAACGACTGCGGGTGAAACTCAAGTATGGAATGACGAACACCCTATGGTGGCATTCTCGTTTAAGGAATTGATCGAGATATTGAAGCCCTACTTTGAGGTTCATATTTTTGAGCACGATTATGACAAGCTGCTGCCTTGGGATACCAAATCAGGTAATGCTTTGGTCACTTGTGTAAAAATCTAGGTAAGCCAATTCCAAACGAATTAAACCGATACAAGCACACAAAAAAGAACCCACACTCGCCGTTCTCTTTATAGAGTATCGAGCCAATGTGGGTTCTTCGTTTCTATATGTATCTTGCTACCAAATCAAACACAGATTGATTAGAAGTCCGCTGTCATACCTACGTAGTAAGTACGTGGCTCTTCAACATAACCCATACTCTCTAGCTCTTGTGATACAGCTTCATCAGTCAAGTTAGTAATGCCTGCACGTACTCTAACCGAATCATTAATGTTGTATACGCCACCAATGTTTAAAGTAGTGTATGCATCTTGAGTCAAATCAGTTTCGATATTACGTTCACCACGGTAACGCGCACTAATAAAGGTATTCAGATCGAAAGTTGGGCTCCAGTTCAGTTTAACTAAACCTGAATGCTTGTAACGCTCAAGCAGTTCTTCACCCGTTGACTTATCTTCTGTGTCTAAGAACGTGTAGTTACCAGACACGCCCCACTCATCGGTAATCTGAAATTGACCCGTAAGTTCGGCACCTTGAACCACCGCCTCAGATACATTGGTATAAGTACGCTTCCCTTTCACATAGCCAGTAGAGCTAGAACTGTCTGCGCACCCTTTACCCGATTCAAACACTCCGCCGTTCTCGCAGTACGTTTCATCGCGATCAATAAGGTCATTGATTTCGTTGCGGAACAAGGCACCTTCAACATTCCAACGTGGTTGGTTGTATATTGCTGCAATTTCATAGTTCAAGCTCGTTTCAGGCTTCAGGTTTTCATTGCCATACAAATCACACTTCCCTTTGCAGCTATTAACAGTGTAGTCAGCTTGGTTTTGAGTTAACGAAGGCGCTTTAAACGCCTTACCCACACCACCTTTGATGATGAGGTCATTAGTCGTTTGGTGAACTAAGTACACACGCGGGCTGAATTCTTCACCGTACAATTCGTGCTTATCTAAACGTCCACCAATGGTTGCGGTGAGTTGTTCAGTCATCAACCACTGGTCTTGAACAAACAAAGCACCTTGATACGCTTCTGATGTACCGTTGATCAAGTTTTCTTTGTTGGTTAATTCGCTCAACTGGTAGTCCATACCAAAAGTTACGGTGTGACTATCACCGAGATAAGTCGTTGCTGACGTTTCTACTATTTGAGTTAGCTCTTCTACATCGCTACTGTAATTGTTACCTAGATCAGCGGCATCGTTGTCTGTCACGTTTTCACGAGAGTAACGAACTTGTGTGTCACCCCAGTTCCAAAAACCGCTGTGTGTAATCGCTTGACTGTTACGTACAACATTACTATCCACTAGGTTCGAACCTGTAGCATGTTCTGCTAAACCATCACGTTTATCGTCACTATAGCCAAGGTCTAAATCAATCGTCTGATTGTCTGTCATATTCCATGTCAGGTTGGCAAGCAAACTTAAAGTGTCGCGTTCCTCTAGAGCGGTAATATTTTCACGACCATTACCTGTATATGGTTGCCATGCGTCACGCGAGGTTTGATTTAAAGAAAAACGCGCAAACAACTCATCATCAATCAATGCACCGGACGTAGTAAAACCAACAGAATATTCTTCGCCACCATCTCCGTCTAATGGAGATGAAGTGTCCATGTTAATCGTTGAGCTCCAATCATTTTCTGGAGCTTTGGTGATGATGTTGATTGTGCCACCCATACCATCTGAACCGTAAAGTGCAGACATTGGGCCGCGGATGATTTCAACACGTTCGATTGACTCAGCTGGAATAGTCGAGAGATCGAAATCGTTACCACGAATGATGGCACTTGCAGAGCTTAAGCGACGGCCATTCACCATGATAAGCGTATAGTCTGAATCCATACCACGAATAGAGATCATCTGACGGCCAGCACGTGTGCTATCAAAATCAGATTCCACACTCGTTGATTCTGCAACGATGTCAGCCAAAGTGATTCCAGGGCTGTCTTCGATGTCTTGAGCGGTGATAACCGACATTGAAGCTGGCACTTGTTTTAGAGCCATTTCAGTACGAGTTGCCGTAACAACCATTTGCTCATCTGTCGCTTGCGCTTCTTTTTGCGCTAACACGTTAGCCGATAGTGAGGTGCAAATAACAGCTACTGCGACCGAAAGGGGTTTACGAATCATAAGAGGTTTGCGAACTATAAGGTGCTTGCGAGCCAAAAGAGGCTTGCGAATCAACAGAGATTTCTCAGACATGATATTTATTCTTATATGTAATTAGTAATGATAATGGTTTGCATTAAACAACCAGTTATCACTCCAATCAACGAAAGTTTCATGCTGAAAATTCATTATGATTATTCACCTATCAAATAATGCAGGCAACATATATTCAATTCATTAGCATTAAGCCAGTAACATTCATGTGCCAGATAATTTAGGAGTATGTCTCTTTAAATAGTTCACGAATCCAACGACACATAGGGTCATTGTGGAAACGTTTATGCCAGTAGAGATATACGTCTTCTGATGGGCTCCTGATCGCTTTGGGTACGCGTTTACAAACAAGGTTTCTCTGTTTTGCTGCTTGTTGAGCAAAAGGTGTCGGCAGGTGAAAGATGATATCGGTCGCTTCAGCCATATCTGGAGCGACGTTAAAGTTAGACAGTTGAATCGGTATCGATAGCTGACGCTGCTTATCGATCAAGCCCAAATCTTTGAAACGACTTTCAATCGAGAGCTTCTTATCCCCTTGCAGTGAGATCTGGCCGAGTTGGCTACTCAATAAATCATCAACGGTGATCTCTTTATCCGCCAGAGGGTGGTCTTTGCTCATTAATAACCGATAATCGCGACTGATTACGAACATTCGATACAGGTTTTGTTCAGAACTTAATGGTTCATGCGTCGACAATACAAAGTGCGCATCACCTGATAACAGAGGTTCAAAGTGTCGTTTAGGAATCGAGTCGATATCGACAACCATATTCGGCGCTTGTTGGCGGATTTGTGCCACGACTTTTGGCAAAAGGTGTGAAACCTGAGGAACCAAGCCAAAGAACCGAACGGTACTATTACTCGTCTGCGGTTCAAATACGTCTCCATGGACCAATTTCTCAAGGCGTGTGAGCACAGAGTTGAGGTCTTGCTTAATGACTTCTGCTTTCGGGGTTAACTCATAACCATAGGCTGCGCGGACTAACAAGTCATCGTTGAATACCGTTCGTAGTTTTTGTAGTGAACGACTCACCGTCGGTTGGCTCATGTCCAACGCCAAGGCTGTGTTTGATACGTGCTTCTCTTCAAGAAGGTGTTTAAGAATAACGAGTAGGTTAAGGTCGACCTGGGCAAGATTCATTATAAGGATATTCAATATACTGAAGATTCAATATGCGTATAGTGCAGTTTCCCCCAAATTAATACAATTGATAATCACTCTTACTTTGATGTCATACAATGTGAAGTGCCGAATTTGATGCTAACTAAGTTTTTGAAAGGCTTATTTTGGTGACTTTAGACACAAAAAAAGAAGCCAAATGGCCTCTCTTTACCCTATTCACTCTCGCTACTATTTTAGTTAGCGCTCAACACTCGGCGAATAATAAGCGTCCAACAGTGAAATGAAATTCCCTCTATCAAGTTCGCTAAGTTGATTAATGCCAGCCGCTGCTTTTCTTCCTCCACCAGTTACAAAGCTAGAGCAAATTTCATCTGCGCCTGTTCTATTGGATAGTGGTGCTCTTAGGCTAACAGTATAAGATTCGCCATCTTGGTTTTTCGTTAATACTGCTTGCGCTCGGTTTGGATCTTGATTCACGATCTCATTGCCAAATACACCGCTGATACGTCTTGCCCAAGTCTCACCGGGCAGTTCAAACACACGTGCGACTTTACTTTCATAAACAGCGGCAAGGTTTGATAGTTGCTGGCGGTCATTTTGGTAAGCAGCTCGTAGTCGATAAAACACCGAGTCTGTGTCATCCATAAGATCGAACGGATTCGGATATTGATAAAGGGTTTGGTAGAGCTCAACTGGCGTGAAATGTAGATCGCTCAATGATGTGCCGTAGCCGTTGTAATTAACCAAGGTGCCTAGCTCTTCTAAGAACTCAATTTGTGATTGTTCGAATCCATTTTCATCAGCTAACTGTGCGGCCACTACTTTTAAATTATCACCAAAGGCCGCCGCGATTGCCCAAGCTACGTGTGCACCATTTAGCTTCCGGTTAATCAATAAACTCGTGCAACTCTCTGCCGAGGTGTCTATCAGAGTGTCTAAATGCTCAGAGGTTGGCACGTCCCCTGTTCGATGGTGATCGCAGTAAAACACATCGATGTTGGCATCTAACAGTGAGTGCAATGCTGGCAGGTTCTTCTCCATCGACACATCAAGAACGGTAACGGAAGAGACATCATTTGGATTGCCCGGCTCTATGATTTGACTGGCAACTTGAGAAACCAACTTAATATCACGCTTTACACCGGTAACGAGTACGCTTTTTCTTGGTTCACTTAATCGCAGTTGTAGCAACGCGATGATGCCGTCTGCGTCTCCATTGAATACGTCGTAGTGCATGCTGTTCCTCTTCCGTAAGATTTAACGTTTATTTGAAACGCGCCAAAGATATGGCTCACGTCAATGCGTTCGTTCATCGTTAGTCTGTCATTATTTTAGTTTTATTCCACAGATACTTAAGTCTATTTTGTAATGCCTTATTCTTATTTCTATCGATTCAGGCACTTGCCTATTCTTCAGGCACAAAAAAGGCGCGAATAATTCACGCCTTGGGTTTCAAATACTTAACGTATTTGGTTTATAACTTGCTCTAGAAGTCTTATGACGTCTTGAACTGCGCTACCGCTTGGTCCATATCGTTCGCTTGCTCGGCTACTTTATCGACTTCGACCAAGCAATGCTGCGCCGAAGCGTTGTTATCATTCGAGATGGTATTCAACTCAGTAATTGAGTCACTCACTTGTGTCATTACGGCACCCTGCTCTTCAATCGCTGAAGCAATACGTTCTGAGTTGCCTTGAATGCTTTCCATATCACTCAAGATCAGTTGCAAGCTTGCATCCAGTTCTTCTGAATCTTTAAGTGTCAGCTGGCCTTGTTGATTACACTCGCCAATCTCTGTCATAGAAGCATTCATTTGGCTCTGGATTGCAGTGACTACACTGGTGATTTCAGTGGTTGATTGGTGCGTTCTGCTTGCTAACGCTCGGACTTCATCCGCAACAACGGCAAAGCCACGACCTTGCTCACCAGCACGAGCGGCTTCAATGGCTGCGTTTAATGCCAATAAATTAGTCTGTTCCGCAATACCTTGGATAATGTTAACGGCACTACCAATTTGATCGACATGGTGATTCAAAGAACTAATCGAATCTTGGCTACTTGAAAGGCGTTCAGACAACTGGGTAATGTTATTGATGGTATCAACCACCACTTCACGACCTTTGTCGGCATTCACTTTCGCTTGATGAACGCCTTCAGCGGCAACCGATGTACTTTCTGATATCTCCCCAATAGTCAGTACCATCTCTTGCACTGAAGTTGTCATTGTTGAGGTGTGGTTTGCTTGAACTTCGAACTGTTTGATGACCGATTCAAGCTCGTCATGCATGCTCGACGTACTTTGTGTCAACTGATGCGACTTAGATTGAGACGTTGCTATCAACCCTTCAAGCTGATCTAGCAGTTGATTGAAGTATTCGCCTAGCTTACCGAGTTCGTCTTTGCCATTCTCCGTCGCACGAATAGACACGTCGTTCGAGTCGACAATATTACGGATCACAGTAAGTAGAGATTCAATCTTACCGATGATTGAACGTACGATTAACCAGCTGAATAGAATGATCGCCACTAACAGTGTGACGCAAAGGGTGTTGTTGATCAGCGATAGTTTATCCATCTCTTGCTGTGCCTGTTGATCTAACACGGCCGAGAATTCTTTGAATTGAGTCTCGATAACGTGCGAACCTGTGCGCGCTTGCCCTAGTAACCCTTCGTTATGTTTTAACCCTATCACTCGTTTCTGATCTACGACTTGACGAGCTGCTTCTATCAAAGCAGCTGAGCCACCCGCATTAGAAGTAATAGACAGAACACTTGGGTCGAACTCACCCTTCTCGATCAGATCATTGAAGAGATACAGCTCAATTTTTTGTTCAGCACTCGCGGTGGCACTGATGTTATCGAGTACAGCATGAAATTCCCCTAACAAGCCTTTGTCTCGTGCTAGTCCATACACTTGGCTGGCTTTAACAAGGTTAACAAAGCTTGTGTGGTACGTTTCGATATCTTCACGCAAATGCGTACTGTTGGCCAAACCCAGATCATTCAGCACAGCATTAAGCTCAGATTCAGACGCTAAGAATTTTTTGTAATTTACGTCGAACTTGTCGAGGTATTTCAGATCACTGCGAAGTAAGAAATCTTTCTCGTTACGACGAAGGTTGAGCAGTCGCACTTCAAGTTCTTTGGTAATTTGTTTGGCTTCGCTCATTTTAGCGGTGGTGTCCGCAAATTGAGAGGTGGTAAACAACAATGAAATCATGCCGAAGATGGAGAACACCCCCAACGAATAGAGCTTTTTCTTTATATTCATATACATGGCTCGTCTTTACTAAATTAACTATAAGTGTCTAATTGATCGCATCAAAGCATGGATATACGGCTAGTGCGATCGAGTTATTGTTATGATTTTTTATCAGTAATGGGGTTGAGTTTTTGCAGCGGCCCTGCCCGCCAGTAGTGACATCATCAATACATTCAAACAAAGAAGACCCAACCCATTAACGACAGATCAATCAATAACACATTTTCGCTACATGTACATTAATAGAATTATAAAACTGAGAGACAGATATTTGACGGGGTATAAATAGCCGAACGCCTTGCTATTAAGGCTTTGAATTAAAACAGTTTGGGCAATCATTGATCTGATGGCTGTGAATGACATTTTTTTGGCTCATCAGCGGAGCAAGAACGAAGAGCAATATTGGGAGGTTTTGACTTGTTTTTGAAACGGTGAGTCCATCGATTAGTGATTGTATAGTCGAGAGAAAACGGCGAAAAAATGAACCTACTCAATTCGAGTCAGGCCCATTTTTAGATTTCTTAATCAATCGCTTTGCAGCTAATAAGTTAGGGTTCGAACTTAAGGCTGACTAAAACGCTTTTACCATCTTAGATAGGCACTTTAGTAATACCGCTTTCTCATCTTCTTCGATGTCTTGCGTTAATTCATTAACTAGGTTCAAGTGAAGCTGATTGTGGTGAACGTGAATCTTCTGCCCTTCATCAGTTAGAGCAACCACGATTGCACGACGGTCCGTTGGATGTTCATGGCGTTCAATCAATTCGGCTTTAACCAGCTTTTCGATTTGAACGGTCAATGTACCCGTGGTGATGCCCAGCTTTTCAGCGAGCTCTTTCATTCTTAACGCGCCATGCATACCAAGTACTTCAATAGTGTGTACTTGAGCCAGGGAGTAACCCGTATCTTTGACTACAAACTGTTCCCACGAAGACATTTTATCGTAGAACTCAGTCAGTATTTGGTTAAGCTGTTCTATATTTCGCATGGTCGTTTGAATGCACTTCAAGAGTAAGATGATTAATCTTATCAAACTTGGAGAGCATTTGTTTATATTCAGACACGGTTTTATCACTGTTTGATTCAAGAGTAATTGCTGCTGAATAGTGATGCCCACTCACCTTCCACATATGGAAATCGGTGACCGACGCATAAGGCGTTAAGGTTTCGGTCACTGAGTCGCGATAATCTTGGTGGATATTCTCATCAAGCAGGATTGGACTGGTTTGTTTCATAAGGTTCATCGTCCACTTAGCAATCACAAATGCGCCAACCATTCCCATTGCTGCATCTAACCAGTTCCAACCGTAAAACTTACCAAACAGCAGCGCAACAATGGCCAACAGTGAAGTCAACGTATCCGCCAACACATGCATGTAGGCTGCGCGTAGGTTATGGTCATGATGGTGCTCACCATGCATATGATTATGGTCGCTGTCGTGATCATGATGGTGATCGCCGAGTAAAAACATACTCACTACATTCACGGTTAAACCAATACAAGCAACGATGATCGCTTCATTGAACTGAATCGCTTGTGGGTTAAACAAGCGATGTACCGATTCCACCAGCATCAACAATGCCACAATCCCCAACGCAATCGCGCTGGTATAGCCCCCTAGCACGCTGACTTTGCCAGTACCAAAAGAGAAACGTTCGCTCTCGGCATGTTTCTTCGCATATCGGTATGCAAATAAGGTGATGCCAAACGCCGCAGCATGCGTCCCCATGTGCCAACCATCGGCAAGTAACGCCATAGAGCCGTAAATAGTACCCGCAACGATCTCGACAACCATGGTGATTATAGTTAACAAGAGAACGTAGAAAGTACGCTTTTCACCTTGCTGATTGTGTGAAGAGAAGTTGTGTTGATGACGTGTTGGAAAACTCAAAATGGCGTCCTTAGCTGGTGTTTGCGGTTAGATGATCGTTGTTAATAAAAGCCCTTTGATTGACAAGTAATTTGACAATCAAAGCAATTGGTTGAAATTTAGTTTGATCATCAAACTTTGTCAACGGCGAATTTGATTTTCGAAATGGGACGAAAATCAATAAGGCTCACTTAATCAAGAAATAAACTCTGAGCAGGTCTCTGATTTTGAGTAAAACACTAGCCCTAATCACGGCTCCACTATTCTTCTAAGTAACTAGAATTCATACCCAGTAGTCCTCTGAGTTAATACAAAATTGGTATTTTCTTTCTAAACAAATAGAAACTAAAGAAAGGACATTACCTTGACTAAATTAACCAAAACCGTGTTAGCAATGAGCGCACTCAGCGTTGCTCAAGGCGTCGCTGCGGCAGACCAACCGAACATTCTTGCTATCTGGGCAGATGATCTTGGTTACTACAACACGAGCGCATACAACCGTGGAATGATGGGCTACGAAACGCCGAACATCGACCGTATTGCCAACGAGGGTGCTATTTTTACGGATATGTACGCACAACAATCTTGTACGGCTGGCCGTGCTTCGTTCGTGACGGGGCAACACCCATTCCGTACCGGCCTACTTACTATCGGTATGCCAGGTTCTGCACACGGAATTCCTGACTGGGCTCCTACCATTGGTGATGCTCTTAAAGAAGAAGGCTACGCGACTGCGCAATTCGGTAAAAATCACTTAGGCGATCAAGACAAACACCTTCCTACAAACCATGGTTTTGATGAGTTCTTTGGTAACCTTTACCACTTAAACGCGGAAGAAGAGCCTGAAACCTACTTTTACCCAAAAGACCCAGAATTCAGAAAGAACTACGGGCCTCGCGGCGTTATCAAAGCAACCTCTGATGGCAAAATCGAAGATACAGGTCCACTGACTCGTGCTCGTATGGAAAACATCGATGAGGACTTTACCGAAGCGGCTATCACGTTCATGGAGAAATCTGTAAAAGAAGATAAGCCGTTCTTTATCTGGTACAACTCGACTCGTATGCACGTTTGGACTCGTCTGAACGAGCATTACAGCGGCATTTCAGGTCAAGGCATCTACGCTGATGGTATGGCTCAATTAGACGACAACGTCGGCGCGTTGCTTGATACTCTTGAACGCTTAGAAGTTGCAGACAACACGATTGTTATCCTTTCTACCGATAACGGTGCAGAAAAGTTTACATGGCCTGACGGCGGTACATCTCCTTTCCACGGTGAGAAAGGCACAACTTACGAAGGCGGCATGCGTGTTCCACAAATCGTGAAATGGCCTGGTGTAATCGAACCTGGCTCTGCGGTTAATGCGCTAATGTCTCAAGAAGACTGGTTACCGACACTAGCGGCAGCGGCCGGTAATGACTCTATCGTTGAAGACCTTAAAGAAGGTGTTTCTTTAAATAATAAAGATTGGCGTGTTCACCTAGATGGCTCGAACTTCATGCCATACTTTGAAGGAGAGGCAGAAAAATCACCTCGTGAAACTATTTTCTACTTCTCTGCAAACGGTGACTTCAATGCGCTTCGTTGGAACGATTGGAAAGCAAGCTTCGCGATGATGGAAGGCACAATGCAATCGGCTATCCGTCAAGCTCCTGCTTGGGCTTCAATTACAAACCTACGTATGGACCCGTTTGAAACCGCAGCGAAAGAATCTGGTATGTACACTCGTTGGATGGTAGACAACATGTGGTTATTCGTACCAATGTCTCAAGAAGTGATTAAGTTCATGGGCTCTCTAAACGATTACCCAATGCAACAAGGCCAAGGCTTCAGTGCCGCAGAGATCAATTACAACACGCTAAAAATGCAAAAGCTAATTCAGCAAATGCAAGCACAAAACGCCAAATAGCGGAGCAAGGGTTAAACAGCGGAGCAACAGCTAGATAACCCGGCTAACGACCATTAAAGATAACTGACTAATTAAAGCCCCACTGGGGCTTTTTTTGTGAGGCATCAACAATCTTTTTTCTAAACCATGAATGCGCCATATCTGCATTACGACTCTTGTGCCACACCAGATATTCAGTACCAAGATCCGATTCAAACGGTAAAGGCGACAGCTTAAAATCATCCAGCAAGCCATACCTTTCAAGTATCGATTTCTGACTAATACAAAGCCAATCCGTCCCTCTTACCATATCAAGCATTTCAAATGGGCCAGGCGCCTTTCGTGCAACCTTTCTACTTTTCGCATACTTACTGGTTTTGGTTAACGGCGATTCTTTGGTATCCCACATACTATGAAGAACATGCTTCTCTTCAAGGTATTCTTCCAACGTAATCTCGTCCGCTAATCTAGGGTGGTTTTTATCATAAGCAACCACCATAGGTTCGTTAGAGAGCTGAATACATTCCATTGCCGGATCGTTGATAGGCGTATGGACTATACACAAATCATATCGGTGTTGGCGAAGGTCTAGAACGATGTCTGCGGTATAGTAAGGGTCAATATGAAGACCGATATCTGGCGTTTCCGCATAGAGGATATCGGATACACGCTTCATCAATGAATAAGTTGCCCCACTAATACAAGCGACATTAAACGACCTTTCAATTTTTGTTGGGTCGAACTTTCGCTTACTCGGGAAAGTCGATTCAAAGGCGTCGTAGGCCTGTTTTATCTGAGGGTAGATGTCATAACAAAAACTGCTCGGTCTATAACCTTCCTTTGTTTTCACAAACAACGGATCATCATAGGTTTCTTTTAGTCGGTTAAGCGCCTTACTAATTGCGGGTTGAGTAACGCCAAAACGTTTCGCGGTATTCGAGATAGAGAGCTCTTCCATCATGACAACAAAATACGGGATCAGACTAAAATCAGTGTTTTTCATGTTCTATTTACCAAACTAGCGTACTAAATTAACTTTCATATCATTGAATTATACCGTATCAACCAAGCACTTCATTAGCGACCCTTTTATTTGGGGAAGTCACCTACAAATTAACATGCTAGAAACGATGATTAACAGAACACAAAAAGCCCAGACTTGGCAGGCTCAGGTAACTCAAAGTCAGTGATGGCGTTTATTTGTTTTGTAACAGAGTAATCTCATCATTCACCCAGCCTAATAACTGCTTGGTCGCTTTAGACAAGACTTGGTTCTGCCTCACGATATAGCCAAGGCTGGTGCTAGAGAAGTTGGTTAATGGAGTCACTTTTGATTTCAAATGCTGCTTAGTGGATATCGCAAACTCAGGAATGATGGCGACACCAAACCCAGCTTCTGCCCAGTCGATTTGAGCATCGACACTCCCTACTTCCATGACTCTATGATTGGGTAGATTAAGGCTTGGTAAACCTTCATCAATGAAGTCACGGGTTCTCGTATCGTGGCCAAGTAGAATCAAGGTGAGTTCTGTCTCTATATCGTCACCTTTAACCTCGTTTCCTGTCTTGCTATCAGAGTATTGCATGTCTAGGCCATCGCCTAACGCACACCATGAAAGCTCTTGAAGCTTAGTAAAATAGAGCGACTCGTTGTGTTGCTCTTTCGCAATCACAAAACCAAGATCCGCCTGAGCGTTCTTAACTAAACTCGATGCTTGAGATGACGTAGTGTTCAGTAGCGTTAGGTCGATACCCGGATACTGCGCTTTGAAATTCTGGAACGGGCGAATTAGCAAGAATCGAGAGATGATGTCGCTCACGGCAATAGTTAACGTGCCTATTTTAAGGTCGTTAATGGCGTTGAGATCGGCCTGACAAATCTGCAGTTCGAGTAATGTTCTTTGACTTGTCTCTAGTAACCTTTCACCTGCTTGAGTCAGTTGAAACGGACTTCGCTCTATCAACTTGATGCGTGTTTGTTGTTCCAGTTGTTTTAGGTGCAAACTCACATTGGGTTGTGTCATATGCAGTGCGTTGGCTGCTTTTCCGAAATGCTTATATTCCGCTAGCGTCACAAACGTCTTCAACAAATTAATATCGAGCATCATATCCCTCCCAGGTTTTTTACATGATATATGAAATCCTTATCAAGATAATAAAGATAATTAATTTCTCTTATCCACTGTGTAGGCCTAACATGATTTCTCAATCAGTCAGGAGAAAAATTATGCCATCTATTGTTGTTGTAGGCGCAAACTGGGGCGACGAAGGCAAAGGCCGTATCGTTGATTTTTTAGCAGACCAAGCTTCTGCTAGCATTCGCTTTCAAGGCGGAAACAATGCCGGCCATACCGTAGTAAACGACTTCGGTACATTCAAACTGCATCAACTGCCTAGTGGTATTTTTAATCCTGATTGTACGGCAGTTCTTGGCCCTGGCATGGTGATCAGCCCTGCTGCGCTAACTCAAGAGATTGCAGAAGTACAAGCAGCTGGCATCAAAGTGAAAATGGCGATTTCAGACCGTGCGACACTTTGTCTACCTTTACACGCGCTTGAAGACACACTTGAAGAAGAACGTTTAGGCGATGGTGCTTACGGTTCAACACGTCAAGGTATTGCACCCGCTTACGGCGATCGTGTGATGAAGAAAGGCATTCTTGTTGGCTGGTTGAATCAACCTGAAATTTTGGAGCAACGCATTCAATTCTTACTTGATTGGAAGATGCCTCAACTTAAAGCGCTATACCCACAATGTGACTTCTCTCAGACTGCTTCTGAAATGACAGAATGGTTACTTGAAGTGACTAAAGCTTGGCGCCCATTCATTTGCAACGTAACTGAGCCGCTTAAAGCACTGCAATCGCAAGACGCGAACTTACTGTTCGAAGCTCAGTTAGGGGCAGGTCGCGACCTTGTTTACGGTGAATATCCTTGGACGACATCTTCAAATGTAACCGCTGCATACGCAGGCATCGGTAGTGGTTTACCTGCCCTTCGCCCTGAGCGCGTTATTGCTGTGGCTAAATCGTTCAGCTCATCTGTAGGTACTGGTACGCTAGTGACTGCAATGGAAGAGCAAGATAGCTTCCGCGAAAGCTCTAACGAATACGGCGCAACAACAGGCCGCCCACGTGATATGGGTTACTTCGACGCAGTAGCAACTCGCAACGGTGTTGACCTGCAAGCTGCAACGGAAATCGCACTGACTAAGATTGATTGCCTGTCTGGTTTGTCTGAACTTAAGATCTGTACCGCTTACTCTGGTGAGCACACTGAAAACCCGATTTGGCCACAAACGGCTGAACTAAAGCCTGTATATGAAGATATGGCTGGCTGGGATGAAGACATCACTGGCTGCCGCACGTTTGAGAGCCTTCCTCAAGCAGCACAAGATTACGTTACGCGTATCGAAGAGTTGATGGGCGTGCCAATCGTGATGGTATCAGTAGGTCCAGAGCGCGAACAAATGATCATTCGAGGTTAGAGCTCTATCGAGTATTTCAGCTAAAGCGGTTGTTTAGGCTGAAATACTCATTGATAAAAATCAAGTATCACCAATTTTAACTTTTCTGAACGATAAAGCTCGATTTAACAGTTTTTTATACACGTCGCCGAAATAGGCACTGCATTCATAGAGTTTGCACTTCCTCACTAAAAAGTCCGCATCAACCCTCTTATAAAACCAACTAGAAAGGCCTAAGTACTTGCGCACCTTAGTTCTTTCAGGTCAGACAACTCTTCCTCTGAAAGCTTTATATTGCCGTGGTTAGGTTGTTTACTGTGGCACTCCTTGCAAAGTGCCATCAGATTTCTAACAGAATTATTCGACTTCACACCATCGATATGATGGGTATGCAGCAACGTTTTACGCGTTACTAAAGAGACTCTACATTGCTCACAGCAGTATTGCTGGCTCGCTCTATAGCTAATGCTCATCTCGCGCCAATTCCCCGCATAAGAGAATGAACTGTATTCAGCGAGCCTTATCGGTAGATATTCATCGGGAAAGTAGCAATCACGCTTTTTTAAAAACTCAACAAGATCAAACTCGCGACAAATACGTTCCTTTTCACTCTCACCTTTCGCTAACAAATAAGGTCTGAATTTTAACTCCCTCATACACGACTTACACACGCAAAGCATGGCTTCAGCTTGTTTCCCCTTACTATCAGAAATTGGCATAAGCTCGTTGGTATATTGCAACGCAACAAATCGACCAAATCGATTCTGTTTTTTTTCGATTTGGACTGTAGAGCAATTAGTTAAATGGTATTTTTTTCCATGCGTATAGGGGTCTTTAGTTACAAGTTCCAGATCAACATGCTCCTTTATATAAACAATTACTCCATGTCCATCGTAATGAAATAAGTCGTTGTAAACGGAAACCTCTTTATCAAATTCTCCGATCACTCGCGCGTGCTGATAGTTTTCTAATACTCTCGAATAATCGACAGGCTCAAAGCTTATCGATACTAACTTTTTGGGCGGTGAAGAAGTAATTCCTTCAACGAGGGCACTAAACTCTCTCAAATCCAAATCCAGCATTATAGCTTCTCCAAAATCTCTTTGGCTTTGATTTCCGATTTAGTTATGACCTTAAATGACACTCTTCGAGAACGACTTGAATCTTCTTTACCAGTTGCATGAAAACGCAGTTGAGCAGGCCCATAACCTAATGCCGCGAGCTTTTTCATCACCCAACTGCCATGCTGCTCCAATATCCCGTCAAAGTTCACTACCTTTTCGAATACAGCACTCGCTCTATTCTGAGATAACATCATATTCTGTTTGTATGCCTCAAATGAGTTCAAACCCTCCCAATAAGAAGAAGTATGTCCTTCAATCTGAATTGCTTGAATATCATCTTGGTATTGCTCTAGCACATTAATGTAACGAGGGAAGAACACTTTCAGAGTACTCAGTAACGCGGGAGATAATTCGGATTCTGAAGATACAAAGTGATAGGGTTTAGCATAAAAATCAATACTAAGCGATTTATCCGCCGCAAGCTCCACTTGCCATTTATCGAAATCTTGCGTGAATTCCTTTTCTAGAGCTTGGTGAATACGAACTTGGGCTTCACTAATAGTTATGTCCATTGCCTTTATCACGCGTTTTTCCACATCAATACGATTCATCAAGGCGACACTAATAAGCAAGAAGATCACCATCAAACCTGCCATTAGATCAGATACCGAGAGCCAATGACTCGATTCTGAACTTTCTGCGTCTGGACTAAATAAATCTTGATGCATGGCTATACCATCTCTTCATGTTCAATACTTTTACGAGTGAATTCTTGCTCATATTGGCGATAGTTTTCAGAAAATTGCTGAGTAATTTGAACCAAACCACTACCTAAATCCGTCAACACTCGACTCAGCTTATCCTGAATCCCTTGCTCAAACTCCTTTGAGTTATCAAGCAAACTTTGATTGATGTGCTCACCCACTTTTAACGCAGATTTGGTTTGCATCTCCACTAACTGTTTGATTTGCTCAATTAACAACTCGTGATGCTCACTTGCAAAGTCGCTACTTTTGGAAAGCTGTTCTCGATGCTTTTTCATAAGTTCTTTGTCAACGTGTACTAATGTGTCACCAATGTTCTTAACATCACTCTTTGTACCTTTAACTAATGAACTCAGCTGGCTATTTAGATCATCAACCGAATCTTTTAGCGTATTCTTAATCGACTCAGCAGCTGAAGAGAACTCGTGACTAATCGTCGCTACTTGCCTATGCGCATCGTTAATTTCACCCTTTATCTCATTAGAAACATTTGAAAAATCACTACTAAGCTGTTTCGCATTGTTTTGCAAAGTAGAAGAAGCTGAACGAGCACCACTTTCCATGCTAGTACACACCTTGTCTAAAGAGCTATTGACTGTTTTGCACAATTCATCCATCTTCCCCTCAATATCAGGTATAGCGGAAAGTGCATGTTGACGCATTTCAGCAAATACGGATATCCGCTCGTCTAGTTCATTCAATTGGTTCTGCCAGACACCCGTCGTATTCTCTAAGTTGCTCATCGCACTCGGTATGACTTGAGTGTGTGATGCAATATTCTCTAGCGCTACTTCTGTCGCACTTACACTCTCGACAGCGCTCTCAAATGCATCCGTCAGTTGCGCCACTTGTTGTTTATAGTTACTTTGCCATTCGAGTAGCTTTACAACCGAATCATCGAGCCTTTGGAAATTTGAACCAAACTGTCCAACAAGCCCTTTGTTAAAATCTTTAATCGCTTCATTTAACGACTCAGCAATTTGCTGAGAAGTTTGCTGTGAAAGAGAGGAGGAAAAGTCGCGTAATTCTTGGCTGAGTAAGTCGAAACTCTGTTGACTCTCTTTATTTCCTTGCTCAGTCGCTCTTGTCATTTTTTTTAACTCAGACAAAATCGCATTTTGGCTAGAGTCATTATTTTTGTTTCCTTCTTTTAGTACCTGATGCATTTGCTTTGCTGTGACAACACTACGATTTTTATCAAGCTTTAAATGAATGATCCCCTTCAACACTATTGAACCTAGCATACCAATAATACTGGACCAAAAAGCAAGGCTGAGGCCATCTAATAATGAAGAGATACTATTATTTAGATTATTCGGATCAAACGAAAGTAGTCCGATCGCAATTCCTAAAAAGGTAAAAAAGACACCTCCTGTAGTCAGGTGACTTGGGAACTGGCGAACTAAAATAGAGGCCTTCTCCCTAAATATCAGTACAAGACCCTGAAAAAATATCCCCCCCAAAATAAAAAACGACACCTTTAATACGGTGTTTGGATCGAGGCTCGATAAGAACTCTGTAAACATAATACATCCTTGCCAAATTAACGTTTAGAGCTAGAAATGCTCCATTCTTAGTGGGTGACTAGTTATCACCCATTCTTCTTATAATTCTCAGCCTGCTCTAGCACGCCTTTGTATACATCATCATTGGCGACTGGTGGGAAGCCGTATTTGTGTAGCAGTAAGATTAAATCCACTTTCAACTTGGCTTTGATATCATCGCGCCCTGCCCAATCTGGATATTGGGCAACATTGTCTACTGTGGTTTTCATCTCCTTCGCCAGTTCGAGCATCTTGTCATCGTCGTAAGTGAAATCGTACTTCTTGCGCATGTGATTTAAGATATCGAGGAACGCTTTCTCTTCTAGGTCGATGCCTAGGTCTTCAAACGAGCCCATTTCTTTCACGATATCAAAGATAATGTCGGTCATTTCTTGAGAGAAGGTATCGAACTCCTCACCATTCAACACATCATTTTCACGACGTTCGTTATACTGCTCCACCAGCGATTGGAAGCGCTTAGAGAAATTCATCCCTTGTAGCTGGTTGACCTTTTTAAAGTCACTTATCGCCTTCTCTAGTAGCTTTTGAAGCAACTGAATCTTGGTGTTAGGCAACTTAATCTTGTTGATACGAGCTAGGTAATCTTCGTCAAAAATATCGATAGCTTCGGCGTGCTCATCACCAATGGTAAAGATCTCTTCTACTCCATCGGCACGGAGTGCTTCTGCCACTAACTCTCGAACACGCTTATTCATTTGTGCCGTGTCTGGTGCATCACCTTTGGTTAGCTTAAAGATAATAGAGCGTACTGCGATATAGAAGTGAATTTGGTCACGCTCTTGCTGAGATAACAATTCACTACCACAGCAAACATCATAAGCCGCCTTCATACGGCCCACTAAAGCCATGAATCGGGTTTCGCCTTTCTTGGTTTGAAGGATGTATTCTGCCGACTGATTAAGGCACTCTAGCTGCTTACACGGCTCTCCTGTGTAATAACCGGACGTATCGAACTTGTGGAACATCTGTCTTAACAGATCGAGATGGTTCTTCACCTCAATAACGGAAAAGCGAATATCTTCAAAGTTAGTCTCATCAGCCTTTGAATACATCGCTAAGGCTTGATTCATACGCGACTTGATACCAATGTAATCGACAACTAGCCCTTTCGCCTTGCCTTCAAACTTACGGTTAACACGTGAGATAGTTTGAATCAGGTTGTGTTTCTGCAACGGCTTATCGATGTAGATAGTATCCAATTCAGGAACGTCAAAACCTGTTAGCCACATATCGACCACAATAGCTATTTTGAAATTCGACTTAGGACTCTTAAACTGCTGGTCGAGCGATTTTCGATATTCCTTTGTCCCTAGCAGGCTGTACTGATCAGGGTCATCGTCTTTACCGCGCGTCATCACCATTTGCACCATCGCAAGCGGCTTTAACTCTTCTTTCTCTTTTTCAGTCAGCTCCGCTCCTTCAGAAAGAGCACCATCAATTGATAGCTTTTCCTCGAACCATTCTGGCTTTAAGATTTTGACTTGCTTATAAAAATCAAACGCGATTTCACGACTCGCACAGACAAACATCGCCTTGCCCTTTATCGTAGAACCTTCTTTAACTCGCCCTTCATAATGTTCAACAAAGTCTTTCGCCAAAGCTTCAATACGGTCAGGGTCGCCAAGAATCGCGTTCATATTGGCAGAAGCTTTCTTACTCTCTTCTATCTGATGTTCATTGGTGCCCGCTTCTGCGCACGCTTGGTAGTATTTCTCGACCTCTTCTAGCTTGCTGTTATCAAGAATGACTTTAGCTGCTCGGCCTTCATAAACAATACGAACCGTAATTTCATCATTAACCGATTCTGTCATGGTGTAGCTGTCTACTGCATGACCGAATACATCAAGGGTGGCATCTATTGGTGTTCCAGTGAAACCAACGTAAGTCGCGCTTGGTAGAGAATCATGTAGATACTTAGCAAAGCCGTATGTCTCTTTCACATCGACGGCTACACCATCTTGATACTTGATCACCACTTTCTTATCAAGGTTGACCTGTGAACGGTGCGCTTCATCAGAAATACAGATGATGTTTGTACGCTCTGAAAGCAATTCGATGTCTTCGGTGAACTTGTGGATGGTAGTCAGGAACACACCACCACTCTTGATGCCTTGTAGCTTATCTCTTAAATCTTGACGGCTTTTAACTGGCACCACCATCTCATCACCAATGTAATCAGAGGCATTACAGAACTGTTTAGAAAGCTGATCATCGAGATCATTACGGTCGGTAATAAGTACAATGGTCGGGCTTTCAAAATCGATGCTTTTCATCAATAGGCGAGATAGAAACTGCATGGTAAAGCTCTTACCACACCCTGTTGCACCAAAGTAAGTACCGCCTTTACCACTACCGTATGGCTTACGTTCTTTGTCGATGTTGTAGTAAAGCTTTCGCGCTGCGTAGTACTGCGGGTAACGACAACAGATTTTTATCTCTTTCTTAGAAGTATCAGGGAAGAAGACAAAGTTCTTCACCACATCAAGTAATCTAGTTTGGTTAAACAACCCGGCAATCATGGTGTAGAGGGAGTTAATACCCTCTTTTTCGGTAGACTCGTTGCCCGTTACTTTGCGCCATGCGTAGAAGAACTCATACGGCGCAAACAGGTTACCCATTTTGTTGTTCACACCATCACTGATGATGCACATCGCGTTGTAGACGAACAGCTTGGGAATATCACGGCGATAACGCACACAGATTTGCTTCCATGCATCAAAAATGGTCGCGTCTTTCTCTCGCACGGCACTTTTGAATTCAAACACCACCAGCGGCAAGCCGTTCACATAAAGGATGCCATCAGGGATTCGAACTTGTTCATCGACACCTTCAATCTCTAGCTGGTTAACGATTTTATAGATATTGGTGTCAGTCGCTTCTAACCGATTTGTTTCTAAGTACGTAACGTTACCTTCAGCAACTTTTCTATCAGAGTTGTCTGGTTTAGATTTATTCTCTAGCAACGGCACAAACATAAGGCGTAAGGCTTGTACCAAATGTCTTGTATCGATTAACTCAATATAGAGGTCTTTCTTTGAGCGATCTTCACGCTTAAACAAGAAGCCATTGGTTAGCCATTGGCAGAAGGTTTTATTGCTATGGTACAAATCACTGGCAGGCAACGTTGAGATCATACGGACAATTGTGTCGATTTCGCTCTCGGTTATACCATCGCCTCGGTACTGCTTGGCAAGGTAGCGTCGTAAGTCATCGACAATGAGTACTTGCTCTTTGTCTTCACGCGCTATTTGTTCACCCACTACGTGTGGGTAGCCTTGCTCACCTAATAGCTCAATAATGGCCTGTTCGAGTTTGGCTTCAGTAAATTTTAAGCTCATCGCCTTTTCCTACTGCTGTTTGACGTTGTTTGTTGTTTTCTAGATTGAGTTATTTGAGTTTGTTTTTGGCGCAAATCAGTTTTGTTCTGTCATCTGAGGTGTGTTTGATTCGTCACCTTAGGACTTCACCTTCGTCAGCTTAGAACCTCGCCTTCGTCATCTCAGAACCGAGGGACGAGGTATCTGAGATCTCGCTTTTCATCACCACCAAAAACGAGATTCCTGATAAGTTCGTCCCTCACTTTCTGGAATGACGAAAGGTTACTCTGCTAGTGCTTTAGCTTGTTCTACTTGCAGGTTTTCTAAGTCGATTTCGCCGGAAAGCAATTTAGGAAGTAGAGTGTCACGTAGCTTAGCCAGCACCTCATTCTCAAGGCGATTTTGATGAGCTTTCTTCAACATAGCTTCAGTAAGCTGCCAGAATTTTTGCGCAACATCCTTTGTAGGGATTACACATGGAGTGTCAGCAACAACTACAGGCTTAATAGCAGGGTATGCTCCACCATCAGCTAGACGAGCGTACTCGTCAATAGAGTCATCATTGGTAGTAGCTAGGTAAACAAACGATGTCCAACACTCTTCTTTTGGCGATAAAACAGCGAAGCCTGTGCTACCTGTAAGTGGTTGTTCTGTATCACCGATAAATGCAAAAGATCGATTTCCCGGACGTACAGTGCCAACAATGGTATCCCCAGAGTTCAAGATTCTTCTCGCTCGTGATGGCGCTTCACTGAAGTCATAACTTGTGACTGTTTCAATTACACCATTTTTTGTGTTTGCTAGGTCAACATAGTGAACTTGTTCGGGTTGGTTTTTCTTTGTCCATGACTTCGCATTTAGTTTGGCAATATCTGCAATCACGCCCTGACTCCAACCTTCAGGAATCAAACCCAGTTCAGACTCAACGAGCTTTTCTGGGAAAAGCGAGGCAACTTCTTTTAAAAGAAAAGGCGCATCCATCCCTTTTGGCTGTGCACCATTCATTTTAGCTTTAACTGGATCAAAATCGACAAACCAAGATTTGAACAGCGCTTGTGCCATTTGCTCTAGGGTTTGGTTGATTTGGTTGTTGAGGGTGATTTTTCTATCCAAATCTCGTAAATGAATAGCTAGCTTATTCTGGTATTTAGGACACTTGGGTAAAAGTACTTTAGCCCTATGAAGATCATTCCTATTTACCCCGGGTACAGCACCTTTGTCCGTATAGTCTTTATAAGATACGGTCTTCAAATAGTAATAGATAAATAATGGATCATTCCCTTTAAAATCCTTTACATAAAGCGTTGTATTTAAAGGCCAAAAATCTTCTTCTATATAAAAAACCTGCCCAATCGTGCCATATCGACCAGTTACAACACCTGGCGATTTTATTTTCACTTCATTGTGAAAACCGGAATGACCAGAGGAAGAAATAACAGGTACATTTCCATCAATTCGCTTTGTTTTCGGAAGGTCATATCCACGTTTGAGTTCAATGACATCACCCAACTCTGACTGTATCCACTCACTCCCCATAACCCAACACCTCCAAGTTACGACGAATCGCTTTATTCAGCTCTTGAGATTGATTCATTTGGCTGTATAAGGTTTGTGAAAGCTCACTCATCTTGGTTTCAAACGGAATGCCATCATCTTCTATGTCAGCTGCGCCAACATAGCGCCCCGGAGTCAATACAAAATCGTTAGCCTTGATATCAGCAATGGTCGCTGATTTGCTAAAACCTGCTTTGTCTTCATACTTCTCTACTTTGCCATCGCCACGTTCAATACGCGCTTTAAGTTCTGCTTCATCACAGCGCCATGCATGGTAAGTGTCAGCAATCAGCGCAATATCGTCTTTAGTCAACTCTTTGTTGGTGCGGCTAATCATGGCGCCCATTTCACGGGCATCAATAAACAAAGTCTCTTTTTGGCGGTTACGGAAACCTTTGGTGGTATTTTCGGTTTTGTCTTTAGTGATAAACCAAATGCACACAGGGATCTGCGTAGTAAAGAACAGCTGCCCCGGCAAAGCGATCATACATTCAACGCGATCGTTCTCGATTAGCTGCTGACGGATCTCACCTTCACCGGACGTGCTTGAACTCATTGAGCCGTTCGCCAAAACAAAGCCTGCTGTGCCTGTTTCGCTTAGCTTCGAGAGCATGTGCAAAATCCAACCGTAGTTGGCATTACCTGTTGGCGGTGTACGGTAGCCAGCAAAGCGCGCATCATCGGTTAACTCGGCTTCATTACGCCAACCTTTAAGGTTAAACGGTGGGTTAGCCATAATGTAATCGGCTTTTAAGTCTTTATGCTGGTCAGCAAAGAAGGTATCGGCTGCACGCTCACCCAAGTTGCCCGATAAACCGCGAATGGCTAAGTTCATCTTCGCCAGTTTATAAGTGGTCGAGGTCAGCTCTTGGCCATAAATAGCAATATCTTTGGTGCGCCCTTCGTGCTCTTTAATGAACTTTAAAGACTGAACAAACATACCGCCCGAGCCACAAGCCGGGTCGTAGATTTTACCTTGGAAAGGTTCTAGCATTTCAGCTAATAGTGTTACCACTGACTTAGGCGTATAGAACTCGCCACCACCTTTGCCTTCGGTTGCTGCAAACTTACCTAGGAAGTATTCATAAACACGACCGACTAAGTCCTCTTCGCTCATGTCGCATTCGTTCGCCAGCGTATCGATGTTTTCAATGCTGTCGATAAGTGACGCCAGCTTTTTCACTTCCAAACCTTGACGCGAGAAGTAGTTGTCTGGCAGAGCGTCTTTCAAGCTTGGGTTGTTTTTTTCGATGGTTGATAGAGCGGTATCGATAATGATAGCGATATCATCTTGCTTAGCGCGCGCTTTAACAAATGACCAGCGCGCATCTTCTGGTAAAAAGAAGATATTGTCTTGTTGGTAGAACTCTTTCATCTCAACAAAAGCTTCTTGCCCGTCGTCTATCATCTTCTGACGGCGCGCTTCAAACTTATCGCTGATGAACTTTAAGAACACAAGGCTTAATACCACGTGTTTGTATTCAGATGACTCAACGCTGCCACGCAGCTGATTAGCGGTATCCCAAAGGGTCTCTTCAAAGCCTTTGGTCGCTTTTTTAGCTTTTGACGTAGGCTTAGCTTTTGAGGCGGGTTTCTTGTTAGCGGGTGCTTTTGCCATGTTCTTAATTACTCGAATAATGTAGGACTTGGCTCTGAACAGCGGAGCCAAGATTTATTGCGTGGTATTGTATCGTAAATGCGACTTTTTGCATTGATTAAGAGTTACTTATGATAAATAAATTGCAACTAAACTTGGGTAACTTCTCCCGTAATTTCAATATGTTTTTCAACGCTAACTGGAAACTCTTCAGTACTGAAAACAACTAACTTTTGCCCAGCCCTAGTCATTGCTACATAAAGTTTTCGCATTGATTCTTGCAGTACTTCTTCCCTTTCCGAATCGCTCAACTCTAGATTTTTAGGCTGGTTAATTATTTGACCACAGCCAAGAACAAACACCGTACCAGACTCCATACCCGTGCAACTATTGATATTAAGTAGCCTAACTTTGCTGCCTACGTTATCCGCTAACTCTTTGGAGTTGTTGTAGTTAATGACCTTGTTTGAACCAATTCGTTTTTCAATGTCTTGCTTTAGCGCCCATGGATTATACTCTGGGCTGCATAAAACCATGATCTGATGAAGAGCAACTGTTCCCGACAGCACCAGGACTGCGAGTTCGTTCAGAAACCTCTTTTTCTCATCTTGAGCATTTCGAGAATATATAATCTGGGGTTTGTGTCCTCTTGCCATTTTTTCATAGTCAGGCTTCACGTAATCTTCGGGGCTTCCTTCGAGATCATCGAGCAGGGCGTTAGCAGCGACCATTATTTCATAAGTCGTTCTGTAAGAATGATTCAAACGCTTAGTACGCCCTCGAACATTCAAACCTACGCTCTTCCAACTTAAACGGCTTTTTAAGAAACCTTGGTTAGGGTCAGCACAAATAAATAATTGTCCTCCCGGCGTCAATGAGCGTTTAATTAATTGTAACCAAGATGGCGCGAAGAATTGAGCCTCATCAAGCAGTATGTGATCAAACTGTTCAAGAGGTTTGTCTGATAACGCAACTTCCTTAATATACAAACTCGGTAGGTATTTCTTAACCGACGACAACCGAGCAGAAAAATCAACATATAGCTGCCAAACATGTTCTCGCTGACTTTTTTGTAGTGCAAACCCACGACCCTGTCGATCGAATTCCAAGTACTCTTCTTTGTCTTTAATTAAATAGTCATTGATGTACTCTAGTTCGGACCAAATCTGCTCATCTGTTAACGATAGTTGCGTGTAAGCTTCATTTTTATCACTTAAAACGGTCTTCCTTTCTTCTTTCATATTCGCATCGCCAAATACTGGCTTAACACGCTGATGGCTTTTACTGTACTGCTTTAGCGCAAACGAGTGAAAGGTGGTAATTTCAAGGTTCTCAGGTTTACCTTTAAGCCAGGTTTCGAACCTGTATTTAATATCTTCCGTCACTGGCTTATTGTGTATCGCAAGAAGGACCTTTTTTTCCGGGTATTTTTTACAATACAAAACTGCACGATTAATTAAAATCAGAGTTTTCCCACTCCCAGCTACCCCATTTATCAACCTTACTGAAATGTCTTCCTGACCTTCTTCTTCAGAATCGACAGACTCAACCATATCTAGCCTAGTAGCCAATTCTTGATCGTAATCTAAAAAAAATGGGAGCAGCTTTGCGGTATTGTCTACGGAGGCTTTTCCTCGACGAGTACTACACTGTGCGGGAACAACCGACTCTGGAAAAAACGTGCGCTTGATTCGTGAATGTGAATCGATTGTGAACTCGGTTAGTGCGGCGTGGATTAGTTTTTCACCACGCTCAATAAACGTTTTGTTCTCAATTATTTGTACATAATCAGAGAAAGAAGTATTAACTTGGAGAGAACCGTCAATTTGGAAAGTACTTTCTTCTTCCACAATCATATTATCGACGACAGCTAGATACTGAATAGGCTTTAAACCTAACGTCAACATCGAGTCATTAAACTTCAACAATTTAGAAAGACTAATACTATCTGGTTTCTCTGAATGGACTCCAACAAACACCCAACTATTGCAAGGCCCCTCAATAATACAAGGAGCAACTTGTAAAGACTCTAATAATGACTCACGAATAAAAAATTCGTCATTGAGTTTATTGAATACCTTTTTGAAATGACGTCGATGCTTGCGGTCTAAGCCTGTAATCGTATCTATATGTGCCATTAATCTACTTCCACCTTATAACAGTGACGAACCAGAGATTTATAATCTTCAATGTTTTGTCGGACCTTAGGATCATCCACCTGTTGCAGCATGCCTTCTGGGATTTCGGGACCTACAATAACCAACTTAGTCTGGGGTCTAGTAATGGCGACATTGAGACGTTCCGCTTGAAAAAAGAATTCAGCAATAGCGCTAATGTATTGCGGATCTGAGGAGCAAAATGAAACTATAATCATTTCCCGCTCCTGGCCTTGCATCCTTTCCACGGTATCCGTTACCACTAATTTTGATCCAAATATCCCCAACTTATCCTGAAGGCAAGACTTTAAAGCTTTGGCATGACCCCGAAACGGTGTAACGACACCTATCTCTTCAGCAGGTAGACCCGCTTCAACAGCCGCGGTTATCAAATCGGCCACTAACACCGCTTCTTTTCTATTTACACTTCGGGCATTGACCCCTGGAGTTTTGATAAATACAGAAGGTCGAGCGCTAGAGAGGACGTCGGAATACTTGTAAGGTTTTTTAGGTAAAGAAAATGATGACAGCGTTGGTGGTCTTTTCGATTCTAATTCGCCCTTGTAATAACAGTTACTAGGCCATTCAGTTAAGGCTGGAGACATCCGATAAGTTTGGCTTAACAATACCGAAACCTTTTCATTGCCAAGAATCATCTTAGAGAAAGCCGAACTGTCCTCAAGAACGGATTGAGAAAGTATCACAGGAGGAAGCTGCTTATGATCTCCAACGAATACAAATCGACACCCTTTTCTCATTGCCATTAACGCCAATGGAACGGTAATTTGGCTGGCTTCGTCAAAAATAATGGTGTCGAATGTAAAACTTTCAAGTCGCTCACTACAGGTAGCAAAAGGTGTCGCACCAATCACATACCCAGTGTCCGGTATATCTTGCCATTTTGATGCGTATTCAAAATGCTGAACCTTGTCACTCAGTGATTTCTTACCGCCGCTCGCGCAAACTTTTGCAACAGGAACCCCTTCCTCTACAATTTTGTTGAGCGCATTATTGATCGCCATGTGGGTATGAGAAGTCATGAAAACTCTTTGCCCTGCCTCTACAAGAAGCTTGGCGATAATACTAATAACTTTTGTTTTACCCGTTCCGGGAGGACCTTGAATACACGCTAAGTATTTAGATGCGACACCAATACCAACAGCTTCACTCTGTTTTTCATTTAATCCTCGAGATTCGGCATAATCCGCAGCCTCATCAAAGTCTTCGTCATAAATCGTTCCCGTATTTAAATGTCCGGAAAGCATGGGTAGCAATACGTCTCTGCCGACTTTCGATGTTGCTACATCAGCCAAAGCTTTATCATAAAACGGTTTTAAGTCCATGCCTGCGGGGTCGGCATAACAGCCTTCACTTAATTGTGGAAGTAAGCTTTGATCTACTTTGACTTTGAGCAGCCATTCTCCATCGTTTTCAGCTTCAATAGCTACTTGACCAAATACTTTATGGTTACTTGGGTCGCCAAGATGCAAGCAAATCATATCGCCTTCTCTAAAGCGTGATTCGTTATCACCTAATACGACTTCCAGGTGATTAGACCCGGAACATCTTACTGACTCTATTCGTTGAGTTTCGCCTTTTAATAGTTTTTCTTCTAAAGGTTTCTTCCAAGTTTCTAGAAGTTTTTCCATGCTAGCTTCATGTTCTGCATACACAAAAGCTTGTAGTTCTTTTAATACCGAAGTGAGTTCCATACCTAGCTTACCAACGTGAATTTGTACTCAAAAATGAGAATATTCATCAATACGAATAAGCCAACCTTATTTTTTGAACGGTCATCACGTCAACTACACATTCACGAAACTGTTAATTACATCTCTTACTAGACGTAGATCGCTGCTTAGATTAACTATATTTCATTGGATAATGGTGAACTTTACAACGTGCTATGGGTTCTCTTGAAGCCAAAATATGACTAAGAGCTTGATACAACGAGGAATTACAGACACAAAAAAGCCCACACTAGGTGGGCTCTTTCGTATAATGTGGTGCCGCTACTGGACTCTACTATCACACCTATCCTTTTGATTAGAATAACAATTAAAACAATAGAGTTTTAAGATGTTACTTCTGGTGTTACTTAAAAAGAATCTAACCTGAATTCTCCTCCTGAACACTAAGTTACGACGTAACCTTAGTTTCGTTATTGCCTTCAAATAAAGTATTAGAGCTCACTTCAAACTCTTCTCTATTTTTAGATCTATCCATGTGGATATATAAAGAATGTTCTACAGCATCTACATCGTTTAAAGGGTTTTGCAAAACACTTAAGCTATATTCACCAGGAGAAGACTCAGATAGGCGGTACAAATAATACTTGTTAGCATAGTTACTAGCAGCATCCTTTTCATTTCCTCTGAGCTCTATGGATGTTCCCCGGCTTCGCCTACCCTTCACCTCAATAAACCGTTCTACCAAACGTAGATCACGACAATCATTGTTCTTGAAGCCGTCGCGGTCTTCTTCTGAATTAAAGCTTAAAACATCACAACCAAGCCCTGCATTTCCCATGTACTGCCCAACAAGTAGAGGAAAACGTGGAGGTTCGAAATTCTCTTCTATCTCCATAATTTTTTGCTCTGCTATATCACCATTTACGGGGATATATGAAGTTGAACCTTGACCTACCATAGAGCTTCTAGTTTTTTTAACTCGTAATTTTTGCCTAACTGGTGGCGACACAGCTTCAGCGTCAACTGATGTTATCTGTATTGGAGCGCTATCGTTACCAGAGTTACCTACTTCATCCATGGTAGTCGGAGCATCTATATGCTCCTTTGGTACATTTAATTCCGTACCTTTACCTTCCGTAACGTTGGTATGTTTCGGTTCTTCCAGTACTGGAATATCTGGCAACACAGCATCACTACTAATATCCCAATTGTCTGTGCTAGCGTATAGGCTAGTTAGCTCAACATCTGTTACTTCCTCTCCTAAGATTCGACTCAAAAGAGCATGACGCTCATCCTTATGACACCTAAATAACCTTGCGAAATCACTACCATTGGCAATACGAAATAACGAAGCCAGAGCCTCACCTATAACGTCGGCTAGCATATCCGAATCATGCTTAACTAAGGCGTCTGAGCCTCGAACATATAAAGTTTCACTATCAATCAACCAGCCCCACTCCGGAAGCTCATGAGAGCAATCAACATCTTGAAATTGCATTTGGACATGTAAGCTAGAACAGACCTTTAACTTCAACTTATTTAATTGCCCTATATACTGAGTTTGCCCTGACTGGGACTTACGCATAAACACGAAAAACGGCTTAACTTGCTGGAAATATATGTTCAGATCAGAATTTGTCGGTGCAGCTGCAAAGTGATCAACTGTCTGTTTGATAGCACTGCGATCTATCGTTCGAATACCAAAAGCATTCTTGACTTTATCCGCACCTACTCGATTTGGTAGTTCAACTATAGCTAGGCGATCTAACAACTCAGGCGGTAACCCATCTGAATCAGTATGATAAAGCTCATCAATGGCGAAATACTTGAAACTTTCCGCTTTCTTCCCCCACATTTGGCCAGATTGAATGAATCTGTTTTTCATTCCTGCCTCTTGGCTACTGGATGAGTCAATAGCGTTCAACATCCAGCGATGTAAGGTTTTAACGGCGGTAGGGGCTGGCTGCAATTCTGGTAGCTCGAGCAGTTTGCTATAAATATCATCCAATGAAAGCTCAGCAACATTCGTTGCGACTCCCGACTTACGCCAAGACTCCACTACATCTCTCAAATCCATACCATACTCTTTCGCCTCCATGTCACTCACTCTTGCAGGCTGCGGGAAGATAGCTTGACTCGAGATGTCAGTAATAACACAGTCTTTTGGTCTCAAGTCCGTGTTATTAGAACCTCTGATCCATCTAGTATTTTCTAGTTTCCATTGGATATAGCTACGGACATCACCCCTATATGGACGACAATTTCGATCCCACTGTTTCTTGGCTTCGATAGCAGCATAACGCTTCTCTCTCTTGAGCCAATGCACGACTCGTTCATCATGAGTTAGCCAAGCGAGAATCGCGGTATATTTTTGGGGTATCAAGATGTCGTCCATTCCATCTAATGTTACATAGCTAACAAGATAAAGATTAGCCGACATCAACTCTTCAGAAGAATGAAAAAAATAATCATGACCAAATCTCACGGGGAATCGAAGCTGGGTGATAACCCTATCTAGATAATGTTCATTTCTATCGGTAGCTCTTATTTCACGAGGCCACTTAGCAACACCTATCCATTCTAGAAACTCAACCCAATCATCATCACCCTTTAGTTCTATACATAGCCCGCTTGGTGGTACGATCAACTTGTCAGAACTAGCGGTATATAACTGTTGAGTTATTTTCCCACTCAAGCCATACCCATCTCCCATATAGAGATATTCAGATTTAACTAATGAACCTGATTGGCTTGGGAGTTCAATGCTAGTTTTTTCTGGAAAACTAGGCCTTTGTTTTGTCAGCCCTTCATAGTGGTAAAAGTCATAAACAACTTTCAATAACTGACTTTCTACAATCCCAGCTCGTTGTGGATCCGCTTCTTTATGTTTATTCGCTTGAGTTCTTAAGTCCTGAATAAGTCGAGCAAAGGAGTATTCTTTAAGCCCAAAATCTTTCAGCTTGTTCTGCAAAACACGAACATCTGAAGCGTCTAATTTTTCGCTTAATTTATCCTGCATTTCAGTATCTAAAAACCATAGCTTCACCCAAGCAGGTAAGCCCCTTGGAGCCCCTCCGGTTGGAGATATATATACCATTTCCGTATCTGGGACGCTTTCACCAAGAGTGTCTAAAAAAAGAGAGGAGGTATAAGCGGTATGATTAACATTATTAGATTTTAGACCTACTATTAACGCGACCCTTGCTTCCTGGCTTAAACCTCTATGTGCACAGATTCGCTGTCTAACTACATCACCTGGTAATTCAAGAACTCCGAGAGCTCTAAGCCATTGGAGTCGTACTTCTCCTACCGGAACTATATCTTTAAAGCTATAATTTGGTAACCACTGCCTAGATGCACCTTCAAGAGTAAAGGCCTTATTTGGTTTTACTGCACTGCCACCAAGAGTTGGTATTATAGATTTAGATTGACAAGATTCTAATATCCTTGCTTCTAAATCAAACTTGTTTAGCGTCTCTGAATACTGTTCCAATGGCATAACAACCCGAAAACCAGCGTTACTTCCGGTAAGATTATCTGTTGCACACTCCTCGGCAACTTCAGCTAAGAAAGCTGCTAGTTTTGTAAAAACAAACTGATTGCTTTTACAGTTAATGAGGTGGTTGCGGCTTTGATCTAACTCTAATGTTGCATGACAAACAATCGGAAGAGGTAAAGTAATTTCTGTAGGAAAGTAACTAAACAACGGTGACGTCTTAAGTTCTGAACTATCTACAACTTGGGGAACTGCCGCAACCAATTCATACTTGTATTCACCGCTCAAGCTATTATCAAGCTGCTCAGAATCAACCAAACCACTTGAACGAAATAGCCTCCATATCCCTATAGGATCATCATTGGCTAGAACCATAGCCGCTGAGTCATTACCACTCTTTGACCAAGTAAATTCCTCTTCACCCGGTAAAAGAAACTTAATTTCATCTAAATGTTCAACAAACAGCAACATCTCCGGGCGAAGTGATTTCAACTGTTCCAGAGCTGTGCTGAAAGACTCACTACTTTCGAAAGGAATACCAACTACTGTTTCAAATCCGAGATCACGCCAATAGCTACACTTATTTTTTATACGAAGAGTTTCAGTACAAAAAAACTTGTCCAAGTCATTCCATTCCGAATAAGCAGGAAAAGGTAACGTAGGTAAAATTGTTGATGAAGTTATAGCTTGTTCTCTTTCGACAAGCTCTATTAGCTCGTGAGAGCTTGCTTTCAAGTCTTCTAGCTTCTGTTTGCTGTTTTTATCCGTGTATGCGAGAACCAAAGCACCACTCAATATAATTGGTCTATTTGTCCAATTTAAAATGGAACGAAAACCAAGGCCTTTGCAGCCAATAAACCGTCCTTCTCGCAATCTCTTCGGACTTAAATGAGCATTTTGAAGAGATTTAACACCTCCAACTGAAAAAGCAATACCATTGTTAGCAATCAAAATTCCTTCTTTCAAAAGCTCTATTACAACTTTACCTTTAATGCCAGCTTCTCTTGCTTGATCAGCAGCATTTTGTAATAACTCTAAGATCTCTCGCCCTTCGTAATCATTACTTGTTGCGATTTCACTTCGGTAGTCACGAATAAGGTTTGATGGTTTGGCTACATAAGAATTCTTAGTTTTAGTCTCTTCAGAGACCAAAATCTCGAACCACTGTTTGCTTGTTGAGGGTACAAATGTGTCATCCATGATTGCTACCAAGATAAAAAATTACAAATCAGCCTGTTTTTAAGATGAGTGATATCAAACCGAGTTTTAGAAACCTACTCTTGCTCAACCACAGATTTGATACTGTCCAACCAACTAACTCCCCCAAGTAACCTATCAGAGGGTGATACCGGTATAACATGAACCTTATTTCGATTAAGGGCACTAATTCGCAATTTCTGGACCAAGACTCGCTTCTGCACTTCCGCATTACCATCTGTATCTAAACAGACCCAGTATAAGGACTTGTCGTTATCTTCAATGAGCTGACGGAACAAACCATTGATATGACTATCATCAATATTAAAGCCGTATCCGATAACTACTATCGCATCACAATTCGAGTAACTATCAAACAAGCTGACATAACGTCTTGACATATCAACAGATGTTAGGGGTTTCAATCCACTTTGAGTGAGTATAAATGGTACATGGAGTTGGTCTTGTGGCACATCATTTTCATCTTGACAAAACACAACCGAGTTTTTGTATGGATTGTAGAAATCACAGACACCACCATTTAACTGATGGACGTTTGGAATTTGATAATCAAGTTGTGCAGCAACTGTCTCGATAAGATTGTTATAGTTAGCTGTTCCTATTGCTGAGATTTGAATTCCAAGCTCTTCACAGCGTTTAAGGTCATGGTAATACCCGCTATCTGGTAAACTGCCTACTCGGTCTAACTGTTCTTTAATGTACTTTCTTGTCGCCCACAAAAAAATAACCATTTTGGAGAACTTAGCCCACTCTGTTTTTGGGGAGTATAAATAACGAAAATGACTATCAATAAGCGATTGATAATCTAGTACTGTGGTGAATATATTTTCTAAAAGTTGTTGGGCTAGAGCGGACAGTAAGTCAGATATAGAGCCATTAGCGATATCGTACTCTCGCTTCGATTCCATCAATAATTCTAAAGCACTTAACCCCGCTTGACTGAACTCCACTTTGAACATTCCAGAAACATCATCAAATATTGGAATATCATCAGGAGCAGCTTCAAACAGTTCTTGATTAAGGCGTTGCACTAACTCTTGGCCATGAGCTCCGACCAATAGTTGCAAAAAAGCTCCTGCATACCTCTGAAGGTCTGCGGTGTTTTCTTTAACACGCAATACACTCAACATCGCAGAGTACATCTCGCAGCCAAACAATCGCACTTGGTCAGAAAGCAGACTATTCATCTGTACCGCTGTCGAAAACAGCTGATCTCCAAATGCATGGTCCATCTCACTATTGAACTTATCAACAACAACTTGTTTATCGATACCCAGATCTTGCAATGCTTTATCGGCTTCCACATCAAAGTCATTCAACCTGCGAATAATTTCTGACTTTCTATATTCAATTGACGATTCAATTAAACTTGTAAACTCATTTTTCCCAAATGCATGAATCCTTTGCGTTGAGTATTTTTCTGGTAGCCAACCTGTAACATACGTATCGTACTGATTCAGGTTTTTTAATTGATCACGCAACGCCTGCTTATGCTCACTCACATCTTGGCGAAACAAATCAATCGCGAATTTCCCACCGATAGGGAGCCCATAACCTACTTCTGCACCAGCCCCAAAGAAAAATCCTAATTTCATACTACAATCACCATAACCTTGAATGAGCATACAGTGTCATAAAACCACTTTCAGCACAGCGTATCCCTTCACATTTTCAATATAGTTAGACGGAATATTAATTTTTATCAGATGTTTACCTTTACTGGGTAACCTAACGCTCTAAGAGCTTTGTTTGTGCGGCCATTCCTTGGAGGAGTATCTTCAGGTCTAGCCCAACCTACAACCTCAGCAATCGAGCTGATACCATAGTGGGCGAATCGATAGTCTTCATGCTTACTTGCCTGATAAATTCGCTCCCACATATTTTCAGGTTTACCTCCGTACAGCACAAAATCTAATAGCTCTATTACCGTTTGTCCTTTACCATTTCGTTGGTTGTATAACCAATCAGTAAACAGCGGAAGCCTTTCCTCTCTCGTCAGTGACTTCTGATTCGGCCTTCCCAAAGACTCTGTGCTCATTTTGATTAAGTGGTCCATCGTCGCATGAGTTGCTCTCAAAATACCTTGTAGATCATCTCGTACAACCGACCCTATTTGGCTTTTAGACAAACTATTGCGAATTCGCGGTGCATTGACTTCGATGTTGTAGTCTTCATCTGATGGTGGCTCTGATAAGTCCTTCCACCATTGAAGCATAACCATTAGAGTTGCTTGTGGATTCTTGCTGTGTATTTGATAGTCGTCTTCGTATGGGTACGTATTATTGTCACGTCGAACTTTATTGTAATAATAAGCATGTAGAAATTGATCAACCTGCCAGTACACAGGGGTATCAGCTGCTATCCAGCTAGGTCTGAAGTCATTAATCTGAGAAGCTATATTATTGATTGTTGAAAGAGTGCTCTCCCACTCTTTTCTAAAGTTGTCTTTTCTCTTGTCTTTCGCTTTACGGTCATCAATGAAACTAACACCACCCCATACCGGTACTTTGCGCTTTTTCGCCCTTTCCCTATCTTCCTTCACTCTCTGTTTGTTTAGCTCGAGAAGAGCTTTTTGCTCTTTTATAATGGCTTCGCTCAAGTCAAAACAAACATCTAACGCTTCTAAATTATCAAAGAACTCTGTCAGTTGTTCGGCCATACCCGAATCAACAAGATCACTCTCGCTAAAAAAGATACCAGCTTCGATATTCGAATTCCATGCTCTATCAGTGAGATTAGCCGAACCGATATAAGCCCCGTACCCTTTCCACCAAATCACTTTGCTGTGCAGAGAGTCTGGGACCAATTTACAGAAAATGTTGTTTTTTGTATTAGCTAAAAGTTTAGATAAAAAGGCTGGAGATACAGGAACGGTATGATCATACCTCATCCAAATATCAAGCCGGAAACGGTTGTCGATACAGTTTTGAAGAAGTTCCGTTCTATCATCACCGTAAGCAATTGCCGCTAAAACACCGTCAACTTCTGTTCCTGCTGAAGGAAGCATTGTTCTAAAAAAATTCTTATTTAAGCCATTCGCAACTAACTTCATACTTTCCAACCAAATATATAAAACATAAAAAAGGGGCTCTAGGCCCCTTTCATAATTACTCTTCGTCTTCTTCTACAAGCGCTTCTTCTACGCTTTTGAACTCTTCTAGTGCTGCTGTGAGTAACTCTACAATCTCACTTGCGATTACTGCTGGTGGTTGAAGGTTTTCAGTATCTTCCAATGAATCGTCTTTTAACCAAGAGATATCTAGATTCGTTTTATCTCTAGCAATGATTTCATCATATCCGTACTCACGCCAACGACCATCAGGCCCAGGACCACTATCCTCTTCTCTAACTTCCGCCCAGTTAGCAACACGCTTTTTAAGATCGTCAGCCTTAAAGAGCTCTACAAATTCTTCAAAATCATTGCGAGCGAGCTTATTAGTCTTTAAGGTTTTATGTACGTTAGTCCGATAGTCATAAACCCACACGCTCTTCGTCCACGCTTCTTTTGAAGCTGGCTTGGCATCAAAGAACAGAACGTTTGCCTTAACACCCTGTGCGTAAAAGATACCCGTAGGTAAACGTAAGATAGTATGCAAGTTAAAACGTGTAAGCAGCTCCTTACGAATTGTTTCACCCGCTCCTCCTTCGAACAACACGTTATCAGGTAGTACAACTGCAGCTTTGCCAGAAACCTTACCGTCGACTCTTAACATATTGCCAATATGCTGGATAAAGTTGAGTTGTTTGTTCGATGTATCAGCCCAAAAGTCTGTGCGTTCATAAGTCAGCTTTTCTTTCTCAAGCTTACCTGTTGTTTCGCTGACAATAGTCACTGAGCTTTTTTTACCAAATGGTGGGTTGGCTAACACCATATCCACTTTGTTCTCACCGACCTCTTTCGCTAATGCATCGGCTGTAGAGATCGGACATTCTGTTGTGCCTATACCGTGAAGGTACAGATTCATCGAGCATAAACGGGCAACTGAATCTGAGATGTCGTTCCCTTTAAATGCATCATTCTTCAAGAATCGAGCTTCTTTCTTAGATAGTGGACGCTCTTTGTTATTGGCAATGTAGTCGTGCGCTACCGTTAAGAAACCACCCGTACCGCATGCGGGATCGGCAATCACCTGCATTGGTTGCGGCTGCATGACATCAACAATTGCTTCGATGATCGGGCGAGGAGTAAAATATTGGCCAGCTCCCTTTTTCTCGCTCTCGGCGCCCTTTTGTAAAAGGCCTTCATAAATCGCGCCTTTTACATCCACGGTAAGCGAAGACCATGATTCTTTGTTAATCAAGTCTATTAGTCGTTCAAGCTTCGCCGGGTCTTGGATTTTGTTCTGAGCCTTACGGAAAATCATACCCAGTGTGCCTTTTTGGCTACCAAGGCTTTCTAGTGTATGACGATATTCCATCTCAAGATCTGAGCCATCAAGTTCAATAAGTTTGGCCCAACGTTCTGCTGCGAGGCTTTCAAGTTCTTGACCACCAACAACACGCTCTGCACTCATTTTAAGGAAGATTAGATAGGTTAACTGTTCGACGTAATCACCGTAGCCTATACCTTCATCACGCAATACATGGGCATAGTTCCAAACGCGGTTTACTATTTCTGTAGTACTTATATTAGTATTCAATTCTTCTATCTCAACTCTTCAATTATGTCTTCAACCCAAGCATTATTAGGTGAAAAAGACTTTAAAAATGCATAAGCGGCAACATTAAAATCATATTTCTGACTATCATTTCGTATTCTGCTCAACAGTTCTGTTTGCTTCTTAGTAATACGCTCATGATTTACTGCGAACCCATATTTTAAATCTTCATTTATATCGGCAACTAAACCCGCAATATCATCATAAATAGTCTCACGTTTCCTTCGAATGTCTTCGTGGTTTAAGTCATACAACCTAATTGACGTTTCAACTTTTTTAGAGTCGTCAGTTCCTGCCTGAACTCTTGCTGAGTTTGCAATAACCTCTCCCTTCACATTAAAGGTTATAAGTTTATTGTCACCGAACTTACAAGGGTCCAGTAATAAAGGAACTTCGTTTATTGGTGTCCCTGGCTTCATTTGACGGTCAGCCTCATCAAGCAAAGGAAAATGGTCTTGCTTTCCACTTTTATCTAATTCTGATTGATGAGCGGAATTACAAAATGTACAGGCGTAGCGATAGTTCTCCCAATTAAAAGCTAGCCACCAATATCCCGAATGTGCAGGACTCTCATTTACAGCCCCCTTAGGACGAAAATGATCGATTGGTTTATAAGACCTAATATCATTTGATTGGCAATACCAACACTTCCCAGAAGAGGCTTTAGCTAATTGCTTATCTAGCATTCTCCAAATACGAGATCGTGCTTTTATTCCATTTGCACGGGCATCCATAGCTGCTAAGTTAGCCTCGGCTATTGAACCACCTCCGGCTCGAACTTTATTTCTAGCTTTTCTCATATTACCAGCAATAGTTTTCCTAGCTTTTTTAACACTCTGAAACCATTTAGCTGGAATATCCGGTTTTATTTCTTGAAGAATAATGTATCTCATATCATGAGTTACCTTTTTCTTCATTCATTTTGGCAATAATACTTTTCGTAAGTCTAGACATTTCCTCTCTATCTTTGTCAGTTAAGAAAAGTTTACTACTGCCTAGATCTTTATTTCTTTTTCCCCATTCTTTCATAAAAGTTGAGAAATATGGATTTGAATATGCTCTTAAAAAACCAGCTTTATCTAAAGATTCATTTAACTCATCCAACCTGTTTTTGTCTTCACCATCAATAGCATCCAAAGCAATTAATTGAGCGTGTTCATCTAAATCTTTTAATGTTTCACTATCTAAATCAGATCTTAAACCAAACATATCACTCATCAATATGCCTGTAACCCCGAGTCCTTTGGGGTTATGTTTCGGGGGTTCTGCATATACGTTGAGGGTGTTTTCATCCCTCTTAACTATCTGGATTTGTTTCTTATCTAGACTAGATAAAACGAGCGGATCATGAGTAGCTAAAACTATGTGACTATTCTCGCTTCCTTTTTGCTCACTTTCCGCTGTATGTTTTTGCTTCCAATCTAGACCAGCTACGTCTTGTAAAAAATCTAGGTACTCCATGCTCCAGGCTGGATTTAAGTGCGTATCTGGTTCATCCAACAAGAACAATGATTCATCATCACGTGTGAAACGCAATAAACCAAGGACGGTAATCAACTGCTGTTCACCTTCACTTAGCTCTCGAAATGTCAGTGATTCATCTGTGCCATTCTTATTTTTTACTTTGACACGAATGCGTACTTCGTGGATTAAGTTCGAAAAATAGATACTTTCAAGTAGCTTAAAGAAGTCTTTATCCGATGTGTCTGCACCGACTTCTTTTAATGCTTCTATATCCTTTAAAAATAAGAATAATGCATCAACTTTCTTACCATTTTTCTTCATGGGGTCAGGAAGTGTGAATTTTTTGTACATTGGTGCTAATGATGCATCATAGAGCCTATTTAGGAATGGTCTTACCACACCTGTAGCATTCCAAAAACGAGAATCTCCTTTACTACTCCCTTTCCAATCCGGTTTATTTAAAACGAATAGAACTGACTCAATACCTTCGATAAAGAGTTTATCTTTTAAAAATTTTTTGATTTTTTCATCAGCAGCTAAAAAGAATGCCAATAAAACAAAATTACTATGTACTTTTTGGGCATAAAAAAGAGGCCTTAAAGGCAATGTTTTTTCATCTAGTTTAGGCTTTTGTTTTTCTGGGTGGAGTAATTGCTCACGAAACTTTCTTTGATGCTCATAAAAATGCATAGCTAAACGATCACTTGGGCCCGAATAGTATCCAAACACATTAGATGGTAGAAAGTGCCTTGGCTTATCATCAAAAAATTCTTTATTACTAATTGAAGTCAAATTAATAACTTCATCTGTTTCAGTAATAGGGCGATATGCAATATCATATTGGTCTTTTTTAACGTTAGTTTTATTTGCTTCGACAACAATAAGATTTCCACGACAAATGTATTCGAGCTTATACGAAAATGAAGGAGCTTTATGTAAATCTAAATCACGAAATATTATCACTAAAGCTTCAATGACATTTGACTTACCAGCGCCGTTCCAACCGATAACGACTGTGACTAATTCATCTTGATCGAAATTTATCTCTATATCTTTGAGATTCTTAAATTCGCTGATCCAGAGCTTATCTAGTTTCATTTTCTTTTACTTCCTTGTACTCGAATTTGTCACCTTGTTTTTTGTCATCCAACAGGATTTGGGTTACTTCAACACATTCAGCTTCAGCAACCGTTTTTAACTCTAGGTAGAATTCTTCAATACCTTCTGGAGAAACGTCTTTTTGAAATCCTGCAAGTTCAAATAACTCATCAACTTTTAGTGCTTTCTTTGATTCTTTTAGAACATCAATTATTGGGCGTCTTTCCATTTTTTTAGCTCTCACTGTAGGTTTCTTTTTAGCAAGCTTATCTTTTTGTTCTAGTAGTTCTTTCTCTGCTCGGATTCTCTCTAGCAGCTGTTCTGCGGTTTCATCTGTTTCAACATTTTCGACTAATTCACCCGAAAAAGCTTTTGAAAGAGTTGAAGACTTATTTTTTGACGCTTGTATAAAGAGCTTTTCGTATTCTTCAAACTGCCTATTGATAATGATGTTTTTTTCATCAATATCCTGAGCATTAGCTTGTTGCTCTTTCAAACCACAGATAGGAATAATGAGTGACTGAAGTTCACCAGTATTAATGTTGTTCACACCACTGCTAGATTTGGCTAATTTTTCGATTTGCTTTCTCAAAAAGCCCGATGCCAAAATACTTTTTAGATAATGGGCATCAATGTAATCTAACATTGGTCGTAATCGAATTAAGTAACCTGCGAATAGTAAATTCGTCTCTTTATCCGATATAACTGCGCACTTACCAACTAACGATACACTTCCGTTAGATCGTATAGTTAAAATATCACCTTCATTGAGTTTATACGTAGCAATCTCATTATCTGTGAATTCAGCATATTTCATGTCATCTGCATTGATTTCACCAGCAGCAATATTGGGAATTCTTAGAACGCCCTTACCTGTTGACTCATAAGTACACTTTTTAGATGTTCCGTACTTAGGATCATCAATAATTTGGCCTAACTTAACATAACACCACCCTGCAGGAAGCTGAGGGAAACCAGAAAGTTCACTTTCAGTTAACGAATCAACGACTTTATACTTTTCTTTCCACTTATCGTTCTTCGGTGTTTTTCCATTCCCTTCAAAGGCTTTAAGCTGCTCAACTTCCCAGCTAGCTCGACGTTCACCAAGAATGCGATCTAGTAACGCATCCGCAGGCTCTAACTTGTCTGCGTTTTGCGCACGCCATTGCTCTGTTAGTTTTCCTGTAACTGCATCTTTTAGAACGGATTGACGGTATTGCTGTAGTTTCGACTTAGCGAGCTTAAGGCCTTCAACACCGGCATCGATGTGAGAAAATAGTTCTTCAATTTTTTCTACAATTTTTTTTTGCATCGAAATGGAGGTTAAAGGTACTGGTAACTTTTTTGACTCGGCAAGAGCAAGAGTTAATCGGCCAGAGCCTGTGGCTCTTTTATGAGATAAATAGTTTATTTCAGGCGAGTTCATCCAATACTCTAAGTACTTAGAATTTATAAACTTATCTATAGGTTTAGCTAAACCTAAGCCAACAAATAAAGAGACCTCTTCCTCAAAATCAATTCGCTTGGCATAACCTAGAGTACCAATTCGGGGAAAAAGAATATCTCCAACCTCTGGATTACATCTTTTTGTTAACTGTTCATGCTCTTCTTCTGAAATATACTTTTCGTAACTATCCCAATTAACCTTCTGAAATGGTTTAATATTCTTAATTGATATAAACCTAATCCCGCTACTTTTATAGTTAGGCGTTTTATGGGTCCCATCTGTTATTTTGGAACACACATCATCGAGAGTGACCTCAATCCAGCCTTCTGGTAATTTCATATGCTTGTAATCTCTACGCTATCAAATAGCCATTCAATTCATTCACTACATTATCTAACTTGTCGCCAAATAACTGCTTGGCTTTGAACACACCACCTTGTTGGTTGAAAGGAGCGTACTCAAAGTCTTCTATCATCATTTCTGCATTTTGTGCGATTTGTTGCTTGATCATTTCCAGCCACTCAAGCTGAGCCTCATTAAATTCGACGCCCGTTTGCTGTTGTTGGCTTAACCATGTATCAAAACGACGTTCTACCACCTCTGGGAATGGTTCGAGTACATCTTTTAAGCCCGTAGCATAGCTAACTAGACTTACGATATTAGTTAGCAAGGTCGCAGGTGGAACACCCTTTACTTTTGAAGCTTCGAGCTGCTCATACGCCTTCCACACTTCAATAGGGGCGAGATTATAAGGCGGTGCTTGAATGTTTTCAGCAAGTTCTTCAATCTGATCGTAACTCAAATGTCGTTGTTGATACGGTTTGCTGTAAATTAACTCAATTGCAGTAAGTTCATCTTTGTTATCGTCCATGAACTGTTTAAAACTGTTGATGATATGTTCTGCTTTTTCAGCGTCAAAGCCTGCATCTATAAACTCATCTGCACTTTCATCAATGATTTGATCGGTATTGCGCCTTACCTTTTCCACTAACTCTCGTACATCGGGATTATGAAACGGTTTAACAGCTGCATCCGCAAGAGGCTTATACACTTGATCTCGTTGTTCAACTGTTGGCGCATCGGTACCAAACTCCGCTATGGCTTCTTGTTCTAAATTGTCTTCATTCGTTGCATGAATAAGCTCACCAGCGACAAGTGCCAAAGGCTTACCCATCAGTTTGGTCATTTCAGAGCGCTGCTTATCATCCAACTTAAGATCTAATCTAATTAATCGATTCCCCAAGCTTCGCAGAGTATCGGCATCACGATCACCCCTTGCGATTTGTTCCATTAGCTTTTCCGTTGATACAGACGGCTTCTTTTCCATTGCTTGGCTTTCGGTTTTATCCGACTCGGTCACTCCGACCGCATCAACTAATACAAACTTGGTTTTCGCTTTTGCATCTGGCGTCACTAAGTGCAGAGAACTGACATCTATAACTCTTGTACCACGGCCTTTCATCTGCTCGTAATAGGCTTGGCTACGGACATCACGCATGAAGATAACGCACTCTAACGGCTTAATATCCGTACCCGTTGCGATCATATCTACGGTCACGGCAACGCGTAACCTAGGGCTTGTACGAAATTCAGCGATAGTATCTTCAGCTTTTTTCTTACCAACACGATAAGTCACTTTCTTACAGAAATGATTATCTTCGTTGAATACCTCTCGAACCTTATCCACGATACGGTCTGCGTGATCGTCATCTTTAGCAAAAATTAGAGTTTTCGGTACCCACGAACGCTCACTAAAACAGTCCGGTAAGCATTTATCCTTAAACGCGGTAAGAACGGTGGTTATTTGGTTTGGAGCTATGACACTTCGATCTAGTTGCGTTTTGTTATAGCTCTGGTCCTGATCTAGGATTTCTTGACGTTTTTTCTTAGTTAACCGGTCACGGATCTGTATTGCAGTTCCTGCCTCTATCAAATCGCCCTCTTCAGATTTTTTGGTTTTGATTCGGTAGATATCGTACCCAACATTTACCTTATCAATCACCGCATCTTCATGAGTATATTCAGACACTAAGTTTTGATTGAAGAAACCGATCGTTTTCTTAGTTGGTGTTGCAGTTAAACCAATTAAAAAGGCATCGAAATACTCAATTACTTGTCGCCATAGGTTGTATATTGAACGGTGACATTCATCGATAATGATTAGGTCAAACGTTTCAATTGGTATCTCTGGGTTGTAGCTTATTGTTCGAGGCTGTTTTGAATCACTATCAACTTCCACTTCATAACCTGAACGCTCATCTGCATCATCATCTAGTTCTGAACCAGACAGCTGGGAATAAAGACGCTGAATGGTCGATATAGTGACTTTGGTCGTATCAGCGACACCAGTTGTGCCTAGAAGGTTTACGTTGTAATGAGATGTGAACTTTCGACCGTCAAGTGGCGTGTCATATTGCTCAAATTCTTTTTTGGCCTGGCGACCTAAGTTACCTCGGTCCACCAAGAACAACACTCGCTTAGCTTTTGCGTATTTAGCTAAGCGGAATATTTGCGTCACTGCTGTAAACGTCTTTCCAGAACCTGTCGCCATCTGTAACAAAGCTCTAGGCTTGTTTTTTTTAAGTGACTCTTCAATACCTTTCACTGCATCAATTTGGCATTCTCTCAGGCCTTCAGTATCAAGCTCTGGTAAATCCAGCATACGTGCGCGAAGTGTTTTCTCTTCCTCTAGCCACTTTTTCAATGTTTCTGGTTTATGAAAATGAAATACGTTTCGACTGCGCGCTTTCGGATCACGGTAATCGCAAAAGCGAATTTCTTCACTTGTTGCTTCGTACGTAAACGGTAAATCATCCATCCAGCGCTGTGTGAATGCAGACTTAGACAGACTGTAACGCTCGCTTTGTCCCGCAACCCCACCAAGAGAGACTCCATCCTTTTTAGCTTCTAGAACACCACATGCTTTGCCATCAACAAAAAACATGTAGTCTACGGGGCCAGTGGAAGTGTCCATCTCTCTGATGGCAATCCCATGAACGCCTTGTTTACCTTCGTAAAGATTAAGACGTTTTTTATCTTGGATGCTCCAACCTGCATCAATTAGCTTTTGGTCTATGACTAACCTTGCTTGATCTTCTGGCGTTAATTTTTTATCCATAGATATTACCCTTCAAAAAACTCTTCATCGATTCGTTTGATATACAATACCTGCTCATCTCGGCTACCAATGTTGTAGCGAAGCATCAATCTTGCTAACTCTTTACCGTTGATTAGCACTATGCGCATACCTAAGTCTTTCGCTGTCTGAGTTGCTGATGAGGTAAACTCTGATGTAGTGATGAAGATACCTTTCTGTGCTTTCTTCAGATTAAGCGCACCAAAAAAGTCTCGGATTTCACCAGCACCAACGTTATTGCCATCCGCATAACGTTTCGCTTGAATGTAAACCTGATCAACACCAAGTGGGTCTTGATTAATCACACCATCAACTCCGTTATCGCCACTCTTTCCTAGCGTATGAGCCATACCCTCATCGCTTCCGCCATAGCCCATTGCTAATAGCAGCTCGATAAGTAGTTGCTCGAAGAAGGCTGGGGACACTTTACGTGTTCGAGACAAGATGTCTGAGGCTAACGCGTCATTAATCTGTTTGTAAGCAGCTCTTAGCACTTCATCTGGCGTCGCATCATTATCAGACACAGTTGTATCTTCGACGTTGTCTGAATCACCGTTCTTTTGTTTAGTGAACGCATTGAAGTCATCAAAACGTTTAAGGTATTGGTTATTGATCTCTTCGCCACTGTTTAGAGCGTCTTTTCCCAAGTCTGTTATCACGAAATGACCACGCCTTGTTGAATCCAAAAGCCCAGCTTTGGCTAAATAAGTTTTGGCCCATCCAACTCGGTTGGTAAATGCAGCTTGTCGCCCACTAGGAAGAAGCTCTGTTCTCTCGTCTTCAGACAGATTGAATTGCTCAGCTAGCAAGTCTATGACTTTGCTAAGCTTAACTTCTTCATTTTTGGCAGCCTCTAACACTGGCTTCATTAACTCTTGATAACTTGGAAGCACTACAAACCCTAACCATGTTGACTTTTAATTTCGGCAATATACCCGAATATACAATCAGTTACATTGATATACGTTACGTTTATTTAGACTTACCAGCGAGCCCAATTATCAATGCACCTAAAGCGGCTCCTGCAATGAAAGTACCGACATTGCTCCCTTCTTGAGATTTAGCCTTTGTCGTATTACCTCTCGGTTGAGACTGAACGGCTACCTGTTCACTTTTTTGAAGGTTGTTCACCGTATTCACAACAGAGTGGAATAGTTCTTCTGGAGCTATACCAAGAGCTTTGGCACATTCGAACATCTGATCAACGGAAAACGTAGATTTTCCAGACTCCAAACGGCTATAACTCGCTTGTGAAAGCCCCATAATGTCAGCCAAAACGCTCTGCTCAACGCCTAACTCTTTTCGCTTATTCGCAACGACTACGCCCAAAATAGATGAATATGAAACCATTTTATCTTGCATTTTCACCACCAATAACAAAAAAACACTTGATCAATTAAGTGCATAGGTATAAGTTAAATGAATTGATATACGTTTTACGCATTTCAATGTTAATTTTGAATACACATACTTTAAATCAGAAAGGAAAAATTATGAAGAATAATCTTAGTATTGGTGATCTACTTTATCGTTCAAAGCTGCTTGTGGAGCATGCTGGAATTTATCTAGGAAAAGGGCGAGTGCTTCACAACTCTCCAGATGGAAATGTAGAAATTTGTGCCTTAGAAGAGTACGCAAATGGGAAACCAGTGAAAGTAGTCTTAAGCCATTTAAGTGAAGAACAAAAAAATGAACTGTTTTATCAAGCAGAGCTGTTGATCAAGAAAACTAAAAAATATGGGTTGTTAGCAAACAACTGTGAACATCTAGCTTCTACAGTGCTACATGGCAAGCCATCAAGCGAACAGCTACAAGCGGCAGGTCTTGGCGCTGTTGCAGGCTTACTTTTGGCTAGCTGCAATCAATCAAGGAACTCACTGTTGTATATGCTAGCAGGTGGACTTATTGGGTGCATCGCTATCAATGCGGCTCGTCAATATGATCGTGTTTTATAACAAAGAGAAGTGGGACACATAGTGCACCACTTCTTTCTTATTCGGTCCTAATTAGTGTTACACATTAATCTTTTGTGTATAGCCACAATTTTTATCTGCATTTTTTCTATATGTCGAACAACTCCAGAACTGACCGTACTTACCATTTCTTAGCTTCATCTCACTCCCACAACGCTTGCAGAGCGGTCGAATGTCGCCACACTCTTCGTTAATGCATTCCTGAATGCCGGGCTTAATTGTACTGCTCATCGGGCTGCCACAGTGGCTACAAGGGGTTTCTTTGTGTTTACAACGAGGATAGAAAGAACAGGACAAAAACTTACCGTAGCGACTAACGCGCTCTTTCAATATTCCTGTTTTACAGCTGCTACAAGAAATCTGTTCAAACAGTTTCTGTACAAACGATGCATCAAATTCATCGGTATCTACGAAATATTTGTTCTTTATGAGTTCGACAACAAAATCACTGACATCAGTCATATCAGCTAATAGGTACGCTCTATGTTTTGCTCTGGTTAAAGCAACATAAAAAAGACGTCTCTCTTCAGCAAATTCGTAATCATCACCTTTAGGTAATAACGCGTCCACCAGCGGAGGGGTTACTTTTTGAGACGGAAAGCCGTGCTTACCCGTTGTTAATCCCGTAATGATTACATAGTCAGCTTCTTTACCCTTAGAGGCATGGAATGACTGACAGGTAATTTGTAGTGATGGGTATTGTCTATTAATTTCTTGAAGCTGAGTATAATCAGGCATTTGATGCCAAAACCTGGCTAGGAGATACACCTTATTCTGCGCTGGTTTACCTGAGGTATGAACGCAAGCCAAAACAGCATTAAGCGCTTTTTCTAGGGGAGATACACCTTGTTCATTTCTGCCTTGTCTGAGGATCGATACAGCAGGCTTGTTAACCTTAATAAGGGACTGAATGTCTTTTTTAATTTGTACTGGGTTTCTGGTGACAAATTGCGTTGCCACATCTCCAATCGCACTATTAAAACGAAACGTTAAATCCAATTTTGTTTCCGAAGTCGCACCGAAATACTCAACAAAATTCGTAGTCAGCTTTACGTCCGCGCCACTAAAGCGATAGATAGCCTGCCAATCATCCCCAACGCAAAATAGTGACGTACCAGGCAGTGAATCACGCAACGCTTTGACTAGCCTAGCTCTGGGCTCTGAGATGTCTTGAAACTCATCTACTAAAATGTATTTCCAGGATGAAACAAACTGTCCGGTTTGGACATACATCAATGCTTTACTGATCATGTCATTGAAATCTATCCACTGCTTTTTACGAAGAAACAGCTCATACCGATTGTGTAATGGATACAACAGCTCTAATGCTTTCTCTGTTTGCTTAGGATCGATTGAATTTCTAATGACGTTCTCTATCGCAATATCATCAAGGCAAGCCGCTTTGTACATATCCACCAAAGCACTAAATAATTTAGCCAATTCTGTTACTTGGCCTAACTGGCGAAGGTTATTAAGTAAATCCTGCGGAGGGATGGGGTTAAATTCGACTTCACGCTCCAACAATTTATTTTCAAGCACCTGAAGAAGCTTTCCAACTTTATGCTGGTGGTAGAACACCTCAACATAACCAGTCTGGTATTGCTTGTGCGTTTGGCGTTTCCATTCAATCGACTCTTGATAGCGAACTTTATCAATCCACGGGGCTGTATTACCGTGCTCATCAGTACCGTAGTATTCAATGTAGATGTCGTGGTCTGGTAAATAAAAATCTGGGTGATATTGACGATATTGCTCTGTACTTACGTCAAATCGATAGCTCGCCTCATACTCATAATTAATTCCGTTTCTAAATAACCAGTTGGCAATGACAACCTCACCGTAACTCTTTACCTGGTCCCCTTTCAACGAACGGATGTCATTGTCAGTTAAGTACTGTAGATACTCACCTTCACTTTGAAACTCAAAAGGGTTCTTATCAACAAAGTAATACGAGCTGAAGTACTCAAGTAAAGACTCACGGTAGCCATCATCAAGCATGAGTTGCTCTAGGTTATCGTTCATCCATTTTGATTTAGCTTTAATGTCGTCTTCAAATGGGGATAGGTTTGGTTTTGAACCTTCAACTTCAGCGATAATTTTCATACCCAAGCTATGGAAGGTGCTGGCTCTCACGTCATCAAAACCCAGTTTATCTTTGATGCGCTCGTCCATTTCCTTAGCTGCAATACGGCCGTAAGCCAACAGCAAGATATCATTTGCAGTCGCTTGATCACTATTAATCAGATACCCAGTTCTACCAACCATAACACTTGTTTTACCGGTACCTGCTCCAGCTAAAAGTAGATTGTTGTCGTTATCCGTAATACAAGCGATTCGCTGCTTCTCTGTTAACGGATTAGATTCAACGTTGTCGAAAAACACTCCGTATTCTGTTAGCTGCTTTTGGACGTAGGCATAGCGCATATTCTCAATATCTGACGCCTTCCAGGCACAAATCACATCGAGTGTCTGAGCGACCTGTTGGGCTAGTTCGCTTAACCCTAAAGCTGACCGCCACCCCTTCCACCTTTTCGCTTCTTTATTTGCGATTGTTTGAAAGCTTTGAGTTTCAGACGTTCTAATAAAACTTACAGCAGAGGCGTTTTCCACTTGGTCCAAAAATGGAATCAGTTTCTGAGCGCTACTGTTGGCCCAAAAAGGAAAGAAAGTGTGTTTGTGTCGATGTGCAAATAGGTAGCTCAACATCGGAACGGACAAACCGACGTCATTTGTTTCAAACGACAAAACGCCACCTGAAAAGCCTAATTTGGCTACTGGAGGAGCAACTATCGTATCCCACTTGTACAACGTTTTTATATTGTCTTTGAAGATGGTAATACCGTCTTCGTTAACGTTTACCTGTTGTCGCTTGCCAAGAAGGTGTGCCAAAAAGTTGGTTTTGAGGAGAAGTTTCGTCATTAAAAATACAATCGCAAAGTTGGAATGATAACGTTATATGCAACTGTAGTTTACATGACAAAGTATGAACTATAGTGATCTACATCGGTATTGAAGGGAATAGAGCTCTGACTTTTACCCAGAGCCCTCTGAAGGTATTGAGCAAGAATTCAATTAGCGCCCCTTAAATAACTCGCCTCGATGATAACGAAGGTATGGTCTGTGATCCGGCATGATTCTAAATGCCATATCGTCCTTTAAACCGATCATATCCGGAGACTCCAAGTAGCTTGAAATCAGTACCTTTCCGTGATCATCAAAGGAGATAAAACCGAGATCAAACGCTTTATCTAGGTTGGCAAGAAGCAGCAAACCATTAAATCTATCTAATCGCTCTTCATTACTAGAATCTCGCCAGGGTTTAATGTGTGAAGCCAATAACAGCTGTGTATTTCGATACCCTGTAATGGCGCAACCACCCCACATCTGAATCAGTTTTGATCTAAAGTGTCCCTGCCCTACTCTTGTATTAATCAAAATAGTCTTTTCAGTTTCGGACAAAGTTTTGTCAGTCATCACTTGTTTGATGTCTGCGTTAACATCGACTTGAGATAGGTCAGCTAAAAACTTGTGGTAATGAGACAAAGCGGCGCTGTACATCCCCTTCCCCCTAGAGTCACAAATTCGAAACTGTTCCAACTTTCTCGCTTTTTCTTCATAACCAACAAACTCACGATACGAATTGATATCAGTAAGCGGTGCTTCTAACTCACCAACATCCATCAACCAATTAGATATCGAGCCTCTTATGGCTCCAAGGTAGTTCTTCGCGGTTTTTTCAGATTTACCAATATCAATCAACCACTGATGATATAACGTCGCTAGATCAGATAGATTAGAAACTAAAGCATCTTTTAGTTCGTTAGAAACGATATAGCTTTTCATGTAGCTAAACAGCTCATCGTCAATATATGCGTGGGAGACCGCCTTTGCTGAATAACGACTGGTTGACGTACTGTCATAACCGTCATTGAAGCAAAGGTGCCAAAAGCCTTCACTTCTCAAATGAAAGAAAGGGTTTTCTGGGGTATTTTTGTCAGCCTCCTGAGCTAGGTTATCAAAGTGATGTGTAAACCGCTCTTTAAGGGCTTGGTTAAGGCAGATCTTATTGGTCGAAATATGCCCTGCTTGAATTAGATCCATAACAGCCAGCAACATACAGACTTTATGAGGACTTTTTTTGCCACCAGCATTGTTCATTTTCAGGTTTTGAAAACGATCTAAGTAGTACTCTAATGCCATTATCGACCCTTGCTTTTGTTAGACCTTGCATGCTCTAACACTACGGTTTGCCAAGATATCTCTGCTCTCTTCAATGAATCAGTATCTTCGGTAACGTGACAGACTACCAGCCCTACAGCTTCACTTAACCTTTCTAATTGTTCGACTGAAACACTGTAAGCACTACGGCCATCATTAAAGCCGCCATGACGCAATGTGATCACTAGTTTTCCATTCTCGGAGAGCAGCTCAGACAATACAGCGATCGACTCTTTTCGAACCGCCGAATTTAGATGCATCCATACCGCTGAAATTAAAATCAAATCGTAATGACTACACAGCTCTCTAGCTTTGCTTAAAGCAGGCAGAGCATCGTCTAACCACTGAACTTGAGTCGAGGAGTTTAAGCTCCCTAACTGGCGAAGTTCGTTTGCTGGTTCAACGGCGACCACTGAGCAGCCTTGTTCAACAAACCACCTCGTATCTCGGCCTGAGCCAGCACCAATATCAAGTACCCTTATAGCACCACAAGGCCAATACATGCGCCACGCACGGTGGACATTTTCAAATTCCAAAGAATCATATTGGTTTGAAAGCTGAACCGCGTTTTCGTTGTAATAAGAAGTATTTCCCGACATAAACCGACCTATATATCAATCTGACTCGATAATATATAGGTCGTTTGAATATGACGATTAAGTCTTTGATAAGTGTTAATAACTGTGATTAAGATCTCGGAGAATAAAGCCAGTTCAAAGCACCTCCCTAGCCATATCCCCCGCTCTCCCCATCTGTTCATAATCCCCGACCTTATGCGCTCGCCTTACTTCCACAAACTTGCTCGCTCGATGCATATCGACCTGTTGCCATAAATGACGGTTAGCTACTGGCTTCTTATCAGATTTTCGCCACCCCTTTGCTTTCCAGTTATCTAACCATTCATTGAACCCTTTCACACAATATTCACTACTCGAATACAGGCAGTCTCCATCTCTGGCATAAGCTATAGCTTCTATCAATGCGATAAGCTCTAACTCAGCACTATCGGCAATCTCACCGACTAATAGATTATTTTTGTCAACTAACTGCCCATCGTAGTTATAAACACTGATACCAATCCCACCCTGTAGCTTTGATGCGTTTCCTTTTGATGTTGCGATACCGATATAGATTGCACAGTTTTCTTCATTCATGGTCTTGCTCCTTTGTTCGAGTTTTGGCCTACCATTTTGGTAATGCCTTAATTGGTGCAGTGGCGTTAATTCAGTCTTAATGGCTTGGTCTTTCAGCCAAGCGCATTTCCATCCAGTTATTCACCTCTTCTTCTACCCAAGCGACCGCCCTATCTCCCAAGCTTACCGATACAGGAAAATTACCTTCGTCCATTTTTCTGTATATCGCCGAGCGGCTTAATGCAGTTTTCTCAATCACTTCTTTTAGCTTTAAAAATCTCATGGGACGTTCTCCTATGCCTGTGGTCCTCATGGGATAAGGAGATAGTGTTAAAAAAAATGAGGCTGGCTCGGCTTACTCTGATTCAAACCTTTTTGAGGTATATGTCATTAAAGTGAATTACCTAAAGCCTGATTAAAGGAGAACCAAAATGAGAACACTTTCACCACCACAACTCTCACAGCAAGAGCATGAACATCGTGTTCTAGAAAAAGCCGCTGAGATATTAGAAGATCGTTATGTACGAGGCGATGTATTTACCAACCCACAAGCTACCCGAGACTATTTGCGATTTAAGATTGGCGGCAGTGAACGTGAAGTGTTCGCCGTCATGTTGCTAGATAACCAACACCGATTAATTGAGTTTGAGGAGTTGTTTCAAGGGACTATTGATGCGGCAAGCGTCTATCCAAGGGAGGTAGTAAAGACTGCTCTGAAGGCCAATGCGGCAGCGGTTATCTTTGCTCATAACCATCCATCAGGCGACTCTGCGCCATCACAAGCAGACAGGCGCATCACGACGAGATTGCAAGATGCTTTAGCGCTCATTGATGTTCGAGTTCTGGATCATATTGTTGTCGGAGAACAATGCACATCGTTTGCAGAGAGGGGCTGGTTATGATTGAGAAACACTATGGTGACCTCACCCTCAATAGCAAACTCCACCAGCAGTTAGAACAAACCATCGCTCGCTACTCGATCCCTAAAGACACGACACGCATTGCACTCAACTGCCGAAATACAAGCTACTACAAAACAAAGGAAGGGGTCGCCCCTGTAGAGATTCAGTTAAAGCGGGAGAATTCACGCTCTGATTGGAATTTGGTTTTTGTGGCCAATTTCACTTATCAAGATGAAACCACCGACTCGCTCGATGTGTATCTCTATTTCCACCTACTTAATCACTGGTGCTATCAACCAGATGCGGGGGCAGCGAGCCTGAGCCATCCAATCACAACAAAAGTGTTCCAAGCCTGGATGTGCGCTTTCCATGAGCATTTAACTCAGCATGTCTTCGATGACATACAACTCACTCAAGTCCGCTAAGGCTAACCAATCACCACACTCTTTCATCTAAATTCAAGGAGGCATCAATATGTCTACTCTGCTCTTTCACCCATCAAGTTTACCTGTGTCTGACAAACTTCACGCACTGTTAAACAACCATTTTCAACAACAATTAACCCAGTGTGAGTCAATAGCCCAAAGTACTTACCTGACGTTCAACTTTCGAGATAGTTCATACAGCTCAGAAGCTGGTGGATTTCACCCTGTTGAAATCGCGATGACACAGATCTCCAGTGGTCTATGGAATGTCGAATACATCACTGATTTTGCTTACGTTGGGAATGTGTATCCAGAATTGGCGCGATGTCTAGACTTTGATTTTCGAGACCAAGCGTTCTTTACAGAGTTCGGGGGATGGAGCCCAATCAAGGGCAACTATTCCGCTGTAGAGATGTTCGAGCTTTGGCAGGATAACTTCTTAAACTACATCGATATGGAAGCGTTTGACTCTATATCTATCACTTCGTAATGAGAGAACAACCCGTCCGGGTCTATGTCACGATACAAAGGCACCGGACCACTACAGCCATCAAAAGTCGTGCTTCGGAGAGAGCTAACCCTATATGTAGCAAGGCCTGAATGACTTTTCATCATTGACTCCCTCCCCTCGACTTATCACTACATTACCGATAAGTGATACCAATCATGCCCAATATCTCCCCATTAAAAGAGCAGCTCACAAAAGCGCTCATCAGAGTCGCTCTCGCGAGTTGTCATTACCTTAATGAACAGTATCAGCACTTTAAAAAGGAGGTAGAGCAAAGTTCAGATCACGAACTGTTTGAATTCGTTCAACGCCTTTCTTCCCCCCATCTGAAACGGCTCTTAGCCACTATTGAGTTGATGAACAGAGGTTATCTACTAAGTGAAATTCTAGAAGCAGCAAAGGATAAATAATGGCCTTTCCCGAGGTCATTTAAATTCAAATATACAGCCCATTTCACATAATCATTATCCGCAATTTGAGTGAGACGTTATTTGTCTCACCCATCCTTATTCTAATGCCATCAGTGATGGTTCATAGACACCCAACTAAGGATTCACAATGACCACAAGTAATGTACTGCATCATACCAATGATGAAGAGCTCATCGCTTTAATCCAACGAAAAGAGTCGTTCACCTTAACTCGGGTAAAAAACTTCTCTCAGACGGTGAAAAAGATTGAGCGGCTTATAGAGGCTCAAAATCTATCATGTCGAATATACACAGCAGGTCGCTCTACAACGATGGCTGCCACCTTGGCTTCCGGCCCAGCTGTCATTTTTGGCCTAGCTTCAGCAGCCGCAATATCGGCGCATAATTTAGCCACAAGAAACCCAGACTATGAAATAGCTAAATACCCTTTCGCAGACAAACTCGTCATTAACTACAAGAAGTAATCGTATCAGGCTGTGTGGCCACCAGCCGATCCCTAATCAACTTGATTCTTAAACTCATCACTCAAAAGTGTTGAGGCGATTGATCACGTTTCAATTTTGGTGGTCCCATGCCCTCTAAACCCAACAAGCAACGCATCGAACATATTGAGTTGGTATTTGAAGTTTACTCTCTCATCCCTACTCAACGAAAGATCACGGCGAACGAAGTTCATCAACGACTAACAAATACGGGCATTGAACGCTCTAAACGCACTGTACAACGCTGCTTGAACATCTTGACGACTTATCTAGATGTGGAAAAAGACGATAGAAGCCTCCCTTATAGCTACCATCGACGAGCTCATTCTCAATATGCTATTGGCCCTAGCGAGTCTCTACTTATTGAACTCGCTTTTGAGAGCTTAAGATCGATGCTTCCTGAAAGTTATCGTTCAAGTGTTAAGGACTGTTTTGCTCCGTTACTGTCAGCGAATCATCACCAAACCTCACGTACTCATGTTCGGCATAAACGGCTTGGTAACAAAGATGATTATAACGAGGCTCTTTTTGACAAACTTTGTCTATCCATCTATCACCAACGCGAAGCTCGGCTCCATCTACGTAACGAACAAGTGCTTCAATACGTTTGTCCACTTGGGTTGGTATTAGAGAATGATTGCCTTCAATTGATCTACCAATTCAAAAAGCGTATTTGCTCAGCCCCACTCAACCAAATTCAAGACATCCACGTCAGTACGTTCGAGTTCACCTACCCTGAAGGGTTTTTACTATCTGAGGCCATTACCTCTAAATAAAACTCAACACTCAAGATCAAGACCAAGACCAAGACCAAGACCAAGACCAAGACCAACATGTTCAACTAACCACACAAGGAAGGATTATGAAAAATACAATGTTATTGAGGACAACTCTTGTCAGCTCTATCGCTTTCGCTCTGACAGCGTGCGGAGGGGGTTCCAATAGTAATACTCCAACGTCTCCACCAGCCGACCAAACGCGCTCAATATCAAGCATGAGTGTTGTTAATAATGGTTTTCAAACCTTTAAGCCTCGTAGTCATGACCTAACTGGCTATCGTGCATATTCTAGAGCAGCCACGTTCAATACACCTTTAGATGACGGGCAAAGTGCTTACGTTTATGAGAACCCAGAAAATGGTGAGGTAAGCTCGATTAGCTTTGAAGGCGATGATGCTGAGAGCGTTGTGACTCCGACTATCGATATGATCGTCGACCTCAATACCACCTACTCCGCAATCAACATGAGCAACGTTAGCGTCACCGTGGATGACGTGGTGTATGAAGGCAATTACACCTTAATACAGGACAAGAATACCGGTGATCTTTATCCATTGGTCGAGAACGGCGTACCTATCTATAAGAAGGTGGAAGCTGAACATGAGGCTTGGGTCACCAATACACGCTTTTCCCACAACGGAGACAGCACACGTATTTACTTAAGGCACAGTGATGAACTCAGCCTGCATAAAGCGGAGCTTGTTGATGGTACGTTTACCATTTCTAAAGTCTTTGATGATTACTTCCGAAACAACGTCATTTTATCAACAGGTGATATTGTCACCGTTCCTTGGAGTGGTGATAGCTTAACGTGGGTAGAGCAAGACGGTACAGAGCACAACTTTAGTTACGATACGTCACTGTTGTCTGTTCCATTTCTATACGCAGATAAACTTTATGCAATTCGAGATTCCGATGATGCACTGATCGAGCTTACATTGAATGGCGCAACCTTAGACCAAACCGATGCTCTATGGACCACCAATGGGTACAGACCGTCCTCCATGAGTGTGGTCCGTGGTGATTATAAAATGCATTCAGATTGCTCTGTGTATCAGTTCGATGACACAACAAAAACCATCACACAGCTCGAACCACCGAAAGCGCATAGTGGCCACGTAGCCAATGCAGGCCAAACCTCACTGTACTGCATGTATTCAAGTACCGATGATAATAGTGCACTGCCTAGCTTCATGCGTTTTGATGTCAGTAAGGCTGAACTTAACCAACCCGCTACAACGACAACCGATGCGTCTAGTGGTACTAAACTCGATGCCAATGAACGAATGGCCGTTGTCAGCGACAACGAGCTGATGTTCTATCAATATCCAAGTGGAACCTTTACTGAGTACTACATCAACTTTGACGCTGGTACTACAGTGGAAAAAGAAGTGAGTTCAATAACGGCTATTAAGATGCAAACCGTCACTCAAAACTAATTGCTTGGAAGGATTAATGAGGGCGATGTTCTGCCCTCTTTTTTTAGGTTCGAGAGCACCCAAAACTTCGTGTTCTATCGCCGTAGTGCTTGGTCTCAACCTTAGCCAAATAGCTGACTCGTTTAAATAGGCTATCCACCTGTTGGTCGAATTTATCTGAGTTTTGCTCTAACCAATAGGTAGGGTTGTCTGGGAAATGGACTAAGGTATCACCTCTATTGGCTTGGATATCCAACGCTCGACACCACGCCTTCTTTATCATGTCTGATAAATTGCCTTTTTGCTCATACCTTCCAAGAGAATGGTAGACATCTTTGTTCAATAACAAGACAAGGTGGTAATGGTGACTCAATGACGTGCTTCTTTCTTTACACCAAGCATATCGAATCTTACAACTACGAACAGTTTGACCTCTCTTTTTTTTTCGACTGAGATCAGCTTGAATCTGAGCATCCAGCGAAGCAATAAAGTTCTTGATGACTCCAGTGTCATCGAACAATAAAGATTTAGCTAAACGTAAGTCTACTCTAATGGCTGTCGTACGAGGGTGTTGTGTGACGGCTTTATCAATCGTGTCATACAGCTTATCAAGGTAGCTTAGAACTAAACCACCTTTTAGCTTTAAGATTGGCAATCCATTGAATGTATCATTGGTCGTTGTTTTAAGTTTTTTCATCATTATACCTTTGGGGTGAATGTCTCTGGTATAGGATGATTGGGAGTGGTTATTTAATGAGGTGAGTATCTTTATTGAATTGTGTTTGGTAAGGGAAAGTTGATGAATGGTATATACGTAATATTACCATACCGCAATAACGAGATATGCATAGGCCCCGGTCGAACCATTCCATTCTGATTTTAACCCAAAACACATGATACCAACGTGAGAGCTCAATCAATTCTAGGTAATGAACTCGCAATTCCAGCATTTGAAGTTACTCTGAAATTAAGTACCAAGCGTTCATCTGTTAACCTGCGCCAAAATAGAATAGGCATGCTCCTTTATCATTCGATTATCACAATCCAAATCAAGCAAACGCCCGCTTCGAAGAGTTTGACTATCATGAGGTTTAGAACTGACGATATTTAAGTCGTAATAGGTCTCATCAACAACATATGACGCTGAAATACGACAGGAAGATAACATAGCATAATCCTTTTCCAATATATATCTTACCTTCATTTACCACCTCTTACTTCATGCCTTAAATTCGCTTAAATTTGAGCGTAAAGAAAAGCAGCAGACCTTTAACAATATTATTGCTCCAGACATTTTTGTTGGATTTCGCAAATCAATACCTATAGCCATAAGGGTTTCAATGACCTCTATCCGCATAATCTACAGTTATCAGATATACGCATTAAGCCATCAACAGTAAGCTCACATTTATGGGTTAATATATCATTATCCATAAACATACATTCATAAGGTTACTTTAACATTCGTGACCTTCATTTATACATCATCATAGCAAAGAATAGATCACCAACAATTTTCAACATAGTTAGATACCAAGAACTCAATATCTTACACTTCAAACCTTATCAAAAATTTTCCAAACGTTTAAAATTATAATAATTTAGATAAGTTTCTCTTCGATAAACAAACATATGATTTTATCTAAGCTCTTAAGTTAAATGAAAGAGAAGAACAGTCAAAAACTGCGATTCATAGCACAAATAGCGCTACCTAAAGGCAGATTAAAGCAAATTTAGACATCACAAAAGCTGCTAAAATCATCTTAAAAACCAACTGTAAAACTACTTGGTAGGTAATTATGATATTTGATGAACCACTATATAATCAAGAACTAGAACTATCTAAATATATAAAGTCATTAGATAGCAGTCAAAAGGAGCACCTTGTTTATTACGCTAAATATACAGATTCCTTTATAACTGATGATCTTGATTTCAGATCAAATGATTTTAACATTTCATTTAGTCGAAAAATAATCGAAACACACATAAATGAATCGATTAAAGATATAATTGAAAATATCAATGACATACTTTCAAACCGTTTAAACAAGGAAAACTATGATTTTATAATCAACGATGACCTAGCGGCAATTTTTTGTTACATACACCTATTAAATAACAACGTTTTCTCTATTTATGATGACTTGATTTTTTTCAATGACAGAGGAACATTCAAGCCTGAGGTGTCTCAATTTAGATATAAAACTTCGACAACAAAACAAATAAGCGTAAAAATAATTAGGCGTGATTTCATAAACTTCATAGACGCAATTCAATGTGAACATTATAAAAAATCAAAGTATATAAGTTATCTGAACAAAAAATATTCCGAATCAAGGAAGACATTTAATTTCCACTGGTTAGATAACAAGCAACAACAAGATCTATGGGCTCATAGTTACCTGACCAAGCAAGGTATTTTCAAAAATAAGTTCAGGTATTTACCCGCCATTTTTTACGAAAAAAAACACTCTTTAACTTTCATGCAAGCCATGTTTCATGCACTTGAAGTAGATAAGTTTGAAAAAAAATTAATTCTTATCAAAATGAAGAAAGCTTGGGGGCAAGTTAAATATAGAAATAAAATTAAAAAGGAAGACAAAGTTACACTAAATCTTGTTGTAGATAAATCCACTTCCAAGAACCTTAAAGCATTATCTGAAGATTTTGATCAACCAGTAAACCAAATAGTGTCAATGATGGCTAGCCGTTGGGTATCCAATATAGAAGAAGTAAAAGAAGCGATAAAAAAAGAAAAACAAAAAAAGATAGAATCATTCGACCGTTTTATGTGAAGTGAAGTGTATAAATTTGGAGAGCACATAGCTCTCCTTTGTCATATCAAGATATGTAACGATCTTCTATTTTTTCAGCTATCCACATTTGAACCTCACTTTCTACCCATGCGACGGCCCTATCTCCAATTGGCACCTGTGATGGAAACTGCTGTTTTTCTATAGAGCGATACATTCCCGACCTTGATAAGCCAGTCATCACTAGTACTTCATTGAGACGAATTAAGCGAGCGGTTACGTTTGACATATTGTTACCTTACAAGTGAGTGGATTTCACTTAAATGACATATGTCTGAAATTATTTAGGTTATATGCATAATAGAAAAACCATGCCCTATGCCAATGCCCTGCCCGACTTCTAAATTCAGTGAAGGACACTAGTTACACCGTAACATGAGTTTGCTGAAATCAAATTACATGTACCACCTATTAACCCACAACCTTCAGGCTCTTTTTACCACTCATCGACAAAGTGCCCGAAGCAGCTTCTTCGATATGATCACTCCACCACGCCATGATAACTTTACGGCGTTCAAGGTAGTCAGTTCGGTTGTATGCGCTTCTTACCTTATCTCTATCCACATGAGAAAGTGCGGCTTCGATAATATCTGGATCGAAGTTTTGCTCATTTAAGGTGGTACTGGCTAATGCGCGCAAACCGTGAGAAGTTTGCCTACCCTTCATGCCCATTCGTACCAATGCTTTATTTGCTGTCTCTTTGTTGATGTGATTTTTGTTACTTTTGTCTGCTGGGAAAAGGTATTCACTATCACCCGTGATGAAATCAATGGTTTCCAATAGATCTAAAGTTTGTTTTGTTAAAGGGACAGTATGCACTCTTCCCTTTTTCATTCGTTCAGCAGGAATGACCCAAAGCATCTTTTCTCTGTCAATTTCATCCCAACGTGCCCCAGCCGTTTCAGCAGGTCTTGTCATGGTGTGAAGTTGCCATTCTAGCAAGCAACGAGTGATGGGTTTTATGGATGCGTAGTTGATTGTTTTGAGGAGCTCTGGAAGCTCATCTGGGGCTAGCGACGCTTGGTTGGTTACCTTAGCGGTCTCAAATGCTTTACCAATGCCAGCAAGCTTGTTGTGTTCAATCACACCCGTGTTTACTGCAAAGGTCATTATCTCATTGAGGTTACGACACAAACGCCCTACTGTTTCTAATTTACCTTGATTAGCAATGGGTTTAATTGTTTTTATCGCTTGTGGTGCCGTAATGTCACCAAGGGGGAGCTTACCAAGATCAGGTAAGAGGTACTTCTCAATTCGTTGCTTTAGCTTCTTAGCCGTTTGCTCTTTGACGCTTGTTTTCTTCACTTCAATCCAGTCATCAAATACCGACTGTAACGTATTCGCCAATTCTAACTGTTTTTCTCTGAGAGTCGTATCACGGTGCTCTTTGGGGTCAATACCATCAGCAAGTAGTTCTCTAGCTTCAATAGCTTTGGTTCGAGCTTTAGCAAGCGATACAGATGGGTATTTACCAATACTGAGGTTTGCTCGTTTACGAGTAATTGGACGGTAATAGTTAAAGAGCCACAATTTGGAACCATTGGGCTTTATTCTCAATGCAAGACCATCACCATCGAGCAGGCTATATTCCTTTTCTTTTGGTTTTGCTTGTAAGATCTGAGTCGCTGTTAATGGGGTTGTTTTCCTAGCCATAGTAACATCACCAATCCATATTTCCTGTAGTGTTACTAACAGTGTTACTTTAAACGGTGGATTTTACAACACATCATGGGATCTCTTGGGACCAAAAAATGGCTAAGAGTCTGATAAAACAAGGAATTGCAGACACAAAAAAGCCCACACTAGGTGGGCTCTTTCGTATAATGTGGTGCCCGCTACTGGACTCGAACCAGTGACACCTTGCATGTCATGCAAGTACTCTAACCAACTGAGCTAAGCGGGCAATGCTGTGAAACTTATCTAACCGCTTTATTAAGTGGCTAACGCTTCAGAACGAGATGGATAATAGCGAGTGATTTGGATACGTGCAAGGATAAATTTGCACAAAACTGTTCGTTTGCTTTTAAAAGCAACAATCAGAATAAATTTTAAACACAAAGCAGATCAATGGCTTGAAGTAGATCACATTTAAGTTCAACTTCGATAATTACGGACATCAGCATGCTTCGTGTCTTTTCTCCCTTTACTGAGCACTTTGGCGCAATGTATTAGTTAGAATCTTCATCCATGTCGAACACGACGTTGTAGTTCTCGGTATAAGTACAGTTAGGTTGACGACTACAAGTAAAGAAACGTCGGCCTTTATAATCGCCATGGCTTGCCAGTTTGATGATCATAGGGCTGCTACATTTCTTACAGAATCGAACTTCTTTTGATGGCTCAATCAAATCGATGTGTGCTGCCAGTAACCTCTTCAAACGGCTCACTTGATAACTGTGCTTAATTGAAGCGCCAATAAGTGGAAGGCCTGCCGATTTACAAACGTGCATCAATAGCTTCTCGCGATCAACCTTTCCTTTATTAAGCTCTTTTCCATTGTCCAATTCGATGATTACGCGTGGCTCTAACGTTCGCGGGTCGCACACTACAAAGTCAAAATAACTACGTGATATTTTGTTGTTCGCGATAAACCAATTCTTTTTATTGTTCGCCTTAGCGGGGACAACTATGTTAGACATGCTCACTTTAGCAAATACTTCCCCATGGTTACCCACTGCGGATTTGAGTGCGTTATAGAAGGTCGCTTGTTGCGCCGACATTAACGAGCCTTTCTTTTGATAAGCATGATCTTTGGTGTCATCATTTTTTACTAGATAGTTTTGAATAAAGTAAAAGAACACAACCAGAACAATTACAACGATAAAAATATTAGTCATTTTCCAACACAATCACATTTGTATAGGGATTAAGAGAGTGGTTAGCGTATGTAGAAAAGCGTCACGTGGCAAGAAAAAGAAGCAGAGCTGCGAATTGGAATCATGACCTTTGAACGCTTTAATCGTCAGAGGCGGTCTCTTTATCGGCTTCGACAGTTCAAGACGCACATCTCCTATTTAATAATCAAATCATCAATTACATATTAAATTGATTCAGATCAAACCGCACCAAGTTGTGACCAATTAGCATAAAAAACGTTAGGCAAATGTTAACAAGGAAATTGCTATGGAACTCAAACAAGACCCAAGATGTTATACCGATGTGTGTGTCGATGGTAAGTGGTTCCATTATGACCACTGTGGCACTCAAGCTTATATGCTAAAAGGTGGCGCTTCAGCAGTCATTGAACTCGCTCGAGAACCAGCAACAGAGAGTGAGCTAGTTGAAATGTTAGAAAGTATCGCTAAGTAATACTCTTAATAGATAATATAAAAACTAAGCGAATAGGAGTTGATAACACCCTTATTCGCTTAGTTGCTTAGTTGCTTATTAAAATAGTTGCTTTAGGTTCTTTTACTCGATTAAATTTAAACGCTTCTGCCTAAGGGGAATGATTCAGATGAGGCTGCCAAGTATTTAAATTACAGGTTCATTTAAGCTGTATTTTCGCACTAAGCTGTATTTTTCGCTAAGCAATGACCACCTGGTTGCGCCCTGATTGTTTTGCTTGATATAAAGCGTCATCTGCTGATTTCAAATGCTGTTTGTAGGTACTGCTATTTAATTCTTGATACGTTAAATGAATGGTCGCACCAATTGATGTAGTTAACGCTAACGGACCGGAATACGTTTCTATCGTTTGATCAGCGATTGTTTGCCTTATCATTTCCAACTGTTCGTCTGGGTCTTGAGTGCCAGCAAGCAGTAAAACGAATTCTTCCCCACCCCATCGAGCCAACACATCGTTTGTTGATAGCGCTCGCTCTATACGCTTAGCAACCTCTACCAAAACTTGGTCCCCAATATCATGTCCGTATGTATCATTGACTCGTTTAAATTGATCTAAGTCCAAAATAGCAAGCGTATACCCGAACGGCGACAAACGGTATGGCATTGGCTGAGTTAACAATTGTTCCAGGTAGCGTCTATTGAATAAACCTGTCAACTCACATCTCGTCGATTGCTTAACCAACTCTTTGTTGGTCTTATGCATAGTGCATAACCTTACCAGAAGTACAGCAAAGCTTATGATGACCATAACACCGAGTACGACAACAATGCGGTCTTTTAAGCTCTGTTTATCTAGCGTCATCTCTGCGAGCTCTTTTTCTGCATTAAGCAGTTCATTCTCTTTCGCTAATGAAGCCGTAGCAAAGTCTTGTTCTAATAAAAAGATATCACTCTGACGCTTTTCAAATAACAGCGCTTTGTTGCCCTTGTAATAAAGCTTGAAATACCGAAGTCCAATTTCACTGTTGCCTTTAGATTCATAGTATTCTGCAAGCGCTTTGAAACCAAGCACCTTCCAACTACGGCTGCCAACAATATCAAACATCGTAGACGAACGTTTTAGATCAAAGAAAACAAAGTTATCTTGGTTCAAACCGATATTTGCTAAAGCTCTGTTTAAGTAACACTGACCCAGTTGGAGTGTGTACTTTGCAACACCCGGGTAACCAATACATTGGTTTGTTACTTTCCTTGCTAACTCAAAGTTCTTTTCTGCTAGCAGTACTTCACTCTGAGCTTTTAGAAGAAGGATTTTGTACCTTTCACTTACGCTATCATCATTAAATTTGGTGGCACTTTTATAAGCCTCTCGACCTTTTACTAAGTCGCCACTGCGTAGATAAGCAAATGATTCATTAACATATAACACACCGATGGTTGAACCATCGCGTAGTCCACTTTTGATATAGAGTTTTTTGGCCTGTTCGATAAGTTTGAGTGCTTTCGGCCAATCTTCCAGATAGATATAAAGCAATGCCATATTCGACATCAACTTACTGTTATAGATATGCCGTGGGTATTTCTTGCCAAGATTTAAGCCCTTATGAAAAAAATACTGAGCTTCGGAAAAATCATTTTGGATGTTTTTGATCGACCCCACAGTGTTGTAGGCTTTTATCAACAGTTCTTCATACTGGATTGATTCAGCGATACTTATTGCTGCTTTAACTTGAGATTCAGCCTCTACTAATTCACCTTGACTCATCTGCTCAATCGCTAGTTCAACTAAAGATTGCGCCTTTAACCACCCCATATCTTCACGCTGTGCTAATGCCTTGATCTGTCGTGTGTATTCAGACACAGCCTGTTTATCGAGATCATGCTGTGCGAGATTCGATAAAATCATTAGTTCATAACCACGATAGATGGCTTTATGTTGCGTAGGGCTCGTTGCTTTTAAGGTTTCAAGCTTTTGGGAGGCAAGCTTTGGATCACCGCGAGACACATTAAGGATTTCAATGAGTTCAGCGCCATATTGAGTCGCTGATAACTCTTTTTCGGGACTGTACGCGCCTGGGGGTTCTGGTCGAATAGTCTGTAAATCGTCGTCATAAGTTGGATAGAGTAAATACAATCCTAGTACAACACTGATCAGTACGACGAGAAAAAATGAGCCTAACACTCTGTTGTTATTCATTTATAAGTGCCATTACTGATTGCATACCAATTTAATCGACGGTTACCTTAAGCGGTTTCACATTGTACCCGACACATATGGAGATTTAAATCCTGCACATGGGTCGATCCGCGTAGTATTTTTCTCATAAATTAGAATAATCAGATAATTTTCTTGATTTAACTCAGGCAATGATTCTGTAAAAAGGCGTTATAGTTATTTTCCTGTTCCTGCCTCCGTGACTTCTTTAGAAACAACGGAGCAAAATGAGAATTAACAATGACCCAAATTAATGAACAACGTCTCGTAGAACATTTCTGCGATCTAGTGAAAATTGATAGTGAATCTCGTAACGAAAAAGCGATTGCTGAAGCTTTGGCTGAGCAACTCGGTGAACTGGGTTTTGAAGTTCACAAACTGGCGGTTCCTGAAGAAGTGTCTAACGGTTTCAACATCTACGCTCGTCTAGATGGCACTCTTCCAGGTAGCACAGTATTCAGCTGCCACATGGACACAGTAACGCCAGGTATCGGCATTGAGCCAATCATTGAAGACGGCATCATCCGCTCTAAAGGCAATACGATTCTAGGCGGCGACGACAAGTCTGGTATCGCAGCGATCATGGAAGCGGTTCGCGTAATCCAAGCTGAAGGCCAAGCGCACAAAACCATTGAAATCGCGTTCACCGTATTCGAAGAAGGCGGTCTGTTCGGCTCTTTGAACTTCGATATGTCTTACATTCAGTCTGAGCACGCTATCGTACTAGATACAGGCGGCCCAATTGGCACTATCGTCAATGCAGCACCTGGCCAACAGAAAATCGTTGCGAAGATCAAAGGGCGCCCTGCTCACGCGGGTTTAGCGCCAGAAGAAGGCATCAGTGCCATTCAAGTTGCAGCAGACGCGATCACTAAGATGAATCTGCTTCGTATCGATGAAGAAACAACAGCAAACGTCGGTATTGTTGAAGGCGGTCAAGCGACTAACATCGTAATGCCAGAACTTAAAGTCGTGGCTGAAGCTCGCTCTCTAAACGGAGAAAAGCTAACAGCTCAAGTTGAGCACATGATCTCTACATTCCAAGAGAGTGCAAAACAGTTCGGTGCTGAAGTAGAAATCGAATCGACTCGTGCTTACGATGCATTCGTTATCGCAGACGATCACCCGCACATTCTTTCTATCAAATCCGCATTCGAGAAGCTTGGCGTAACAGCGAACACTAAACGCACTGGCGGCGGTAGCGATGCAAACAACTTCAACGCGAAAGGCCTAACAACGGTTAACCTTTCTACAGGTATGGCGAAAGTTCACACCACTGAAGAGTACATTGCAGTGAAAGACATGGTCGCAATCACTGAGTTTGTTGTGGCTTACGTGACTCAATAGTCTTACTGGTTAACTAGCCTGTCTTATTTGTTAACTAGACAATCTTACTCGTTGACGAAATAGAAAATGCCATCTAGTTAACGTCAAAAAGCCGAGTTCACATGTAACGTGTGAGTCGGCTTTTTTGTTGTCTTAATTTAGACAGAAGTTCCAATCTAAAACCCCCTACGCTTCCAAAACTGCCCTTCGTCTTTCGCAACAAGGTCGAATGTCTTATCAGCAATGATGTTGCCTTTTAGCTCGACGGTCATGCGCCATTTACCGAGTTTGTTGGAGACAGGCGCCCAGATAGTATCGCCTAAGTAAAAATCCCAGTCATTGTTGCCGACATGCTCTTCACCATCGAACGGTTCGAGCACTTCACCCGTGTCGGTGGTGATGTTCGGGTGATAGATGCAGTAACGGATTTTTTCACCTTTGGCTTTTTTGATATTCAAGATATAGCCAAATTCCACGTCGATTTCAGCATCAACGGTAGTGGTGAACTCTTGGATTTTTGGAAGATCTTTAGATTTGGAATCCCACGTTGTATAGATGCCGTAAGATGTCATGTCGACCACAACAGAGCGCTTTGCCATTTCAATCGTTACCTTGGAGTTGTTCTATTAATTAATTCTATTTGCCACTCACCCAAGCTGGATAAGCACGAGGCTATTCTTGCCAATCTTTTGCCATGCGCTTAATCACCGACGGTTCAATGTCGTGAATGCTGCCATATTGCTCTCGGCACACTTCTATAACCAAATCCGCTTTATATTTGAGTGCGAGTTGGCGGTAGGCTTTCATTTCCCACTGCTTAATAAAAGTATTCGACACCACAACGTCTAACCCTTGCTTCAAGCCGTCTTCTGCAGTGTTCTGACACCACTCATGCGCTTGCTGCAACTGCCTTGGGTCAAAATTATAGTCGCCTTGCTCATTCACGTAATACATATCCGCTTCGACATGCAATGCATCGTAGGTTTTTGCTTTTGTTGACTTGCCGGAACCGGGCAACCCTCGAATGAGTATTAACTTCATCTGTCACTTTACAGGCTAATTTTAAAACATGAGTTTATCTTAAATAGTGACGAGTTTCTCTGATAACTGCCGTTGCTCAACATCCGAAAACCGAGTCCTTATACTCGACTCAGATAATCACTGAATACAATGAGACTCCCCTCGACGTCGGTGAATGACTTCTGAAAGCAAACACAAATAATTTACAACTATCCATTTTGTATATCGACAAGCGTATCAAACTACTATAGATTTAGATGTATAGACGTCTACATATCTAGCTTAGGGAGAAAGCTTTGCCTATTCGCATTCCAGACCAATTGCCAGCATCTGATGTTCTTCGTGAAGAAAACATCTTTATTATGCCGTTATCAAGAGCATCGACACAGGAAATTCGTCCACTTCGAGTCTTGATCCTCAACCTAATGCCAAAGAAGATTGAAACTGAAACTCAATTCTTGCGCCTACTATCCAACAGCCCATTGCAAGTCGATGTAGAGCTGTTGCGTATTGATGACCGACCAAGTAAAAACACGCCGACAGAACACCTTGATAACTTCTACCGTCAATTTGAAATGGTCAAAGGGAGAAACTTTGATGGATTGATCATCACTGGTGCGCCACTTGGCTTGGTTCAATTTGAAGACGTTATCTACTGGGATCATCTAAAAACCATCATGGAATGGGCAAACAAGCATGTGACCTCAACCTTGTATGTGTGTTGGGCTGCTCAAGCTGGCTTAAAGCTCTTGTATGATTTACCAAAACGAACTCGTAAAGATAAGCTTTCTGGGGTTTACAACCACGAGATACATAACCCGTACCACCCAATTTTACGTGGCTTCGACGATACCTTTTTGGCACCGCACTCTCGCTATGCTGATTTCTCTCAGGAATACTTGGCCGAGCATACCGACCTTGATGTTCTTGCGACTTCTGATGTGGCGGGCGTATACCTTGCGGCAACCAAAGATAAGCGAAACGTGTTTGTAACCGGTCACCCTGAATACGATGCGCATACACTTCACAACGAATACATTCGTGATTTGGGTGAAGGCATGGAGCCTGTGATACCAATCAACTACTACCCGAACAACAATCCAGACAACAAGCCTGTAGCAAGTTGGCGTAGTCATGGACACTTATTGTTTTCAAACTGGCTTAACTACTGCGTTTACCAACAAACGCCTTACGATCTGGATCACTTCAGCGAAGACAACTTCACCAAGGACGACTAAGTTCTTTCTTCCGATTCACAAACACATTAAGCCGTCTTCCATAGGTTGTTGATAAAACACCAAATGGGACACGGCTTTTTTATGGTGTTTGGGTCGCATTCCATAATCGACATAACACTTAAATGTATTCGATTTCATATCATAGGTTTGTGTTCAAAAGGAGCTGCACATGCCTAACAAGTCGCTATTACCAAAATCCACCCTGATATCTCATCTAACGCTATTCGCCTCTCTTTCTTTGGTAGGTTGTGTTTCTGTAACCGAAGGTCCACCAAAAATGGCAAGTGATCCAATTGCGATGTCTCAATCACGTATTGAATTGGGTTTGGGCTACATGGGACAAGGTAATATGGTCAAGGCACGTGAAAACCTAGAGCTCGCTATCAAACACGCTCCTAGCTATTACCGCGCCCAACTTTCGATGGCACATTATTACGAACAAGTTGGCGAAGTAGATGAAGCAAGAACCACTTACCGCAAAGCACTCAGTCTAGATTCAAGAAACGGCAATGTATTGAATAACTACGGTACGTTCTTGTGTAAACAAGGCGAATACGAGCAAGCTGATAAATATTTCAATCGCGCTATTGACCAACCCTACTACTACCTTGTCTCTGCAAGTTATGAGAATGCGGCATTCTGCGCGTTTAAGGCTGGTAATACCGACCAAGCAAAATACTACTTCACACGAGCGATTGACCACGATCCAAATCGCGTAAAATCGATACTACAGCTATCAAAAATTGAAGTGAGTGACGCCGATTACAACGACGCTAGGCTTCGTTTATTCAAATTCCACCAGCGTTATGGCTACCAAATTCCATCGCTTAAAATCTTGGTCGATCTCGAAAACAAAGCAGGTAACAGTGCTCTAGAGAAGAAATATCAGAGTAAGTTAGATGAGTTACTTTCTGCTTAGCGCATATGAAAAACACAAAAAACGGGCTTGTTGCGTTAACAACAAGCCCGTACGTAATTTCAACTTAATGTCTTAACACAGTGCTGCCGCTATTTTAGCGCAATCCACTCTTGTCTTTGCTCGTCGTCCATAAAGGTCCATGCGATAAAGCGACTCACCTTCTGGCCTTGCGACATCTCAACCACTTTTACTTGTTTAGCTCTTAGCTTACCCAGCTCTGAACGAACCATATCGACGTTATCTTTCTTAGAAATCAATGTCGTGAACCACAATACTTGAGTAGCAAAAAGTTGGCTCTCTCTCGCCATTTTCATAATGAAAGTAGCTTCGCCACCCGGACACCAAAGTTCAGATTTTTGGCCACCAAAGTTTAAGGTTGGTTTCTCTTGCTTAATCGATTTGGCTGGCTTCTTATTCATCTCGGGCTTGAATGACTTGCCCGCTTTCTTAGCTCGGTTTGCCGCTAAGTTATCCAATTTACGTTGTGATCCCTTTTCCGCCTCTTCTAGAGAACTATGGAATGGAGGGTTACAAATAGTGACATCGTAACGTTCATTATCTTTAATCACGCCCTTAAAGATAGATTCAGAGTCCGCTTGTAGACGAGCTCGGATCTTACCTTTTAGATTAGGGTTACTTTCAGCAATGAAGTTCGCTGTTTTGATGGAGACTGAATCGACATCCGTACCCGTACAGCGCCACTTATACTCTGTCGCGCCAATGATTGGGTAAATACAGTTTGCACCAACACCGATATCTAATGCTTTCACAGAGGCGTGATTATAAGGCTCACCTTGGCCATCGCTGTTTAGGATGTCTGCCACTCTGTGGATATAATCTGCACGGCCAGGAATTGGTGGGCACAAGTAACCAGCAGGAATATCCCAATGCTTAACGCCATAGTGATGCGCCAGTAAAGCCTTGTTAAGTAGCTTAACAGCCAATGGATCAGAGAAATTAACGGTGTCTTCGCCCACCGGGTTCTTGATCAGATGTTCTTTTAGCTCAGGTAACGCTGCAACCAATAACTCAAAGTCGTAGCGACCTGTGTGTTGGTTTCTTGGGTGTAATCCACCTTGAGGCTTTTCAGTCGAGCGTCTTTTCTGCGCTGCGTTTTTGTTAAAAGCAGTTTTATTAAAAGAACCCTTATTCGATGATCCTTTATTCGCACCCGGTTTACCTTTGCTATCTTTTGCAAAAGGTCGCTTTGCTTTGTTGTTGTCAGCACCTTTGGGAGCACTGTTTTTGCGGTCTGATGTGTTCTTTGTAGAAATACGCTTGTCGCTGCTTGGTTTACCTGTACTTGGCTTAACATCACCTTGCTTGCGGTTACCTTGCGTACTGTTACCTTCGTTAGCTTGGTTATCTTTTGTTTTTGCTGCGGAGGTACTGTTTTTCGACAGGCTTAGCGTTGTTCTATTTTGTGATTGGCTCATTGGGCTACTTCTTTAAATCTAAATACATCATGAATAAACGGGCATCTAACTCAAGTTGATGATATTCCGGTTCCATGTGACAGCATAGTTGGTAAAAGGCTTTGTCGTGCTCTTTCTCTTTGATGTGCGCCAGTTCGTGTACCACCAACATTCTCAGCAAAGGTTCTGGCGCATTTTTAAAAACACTGGCGATACGAATCTCATTCTTCGATTTGATCTTTCCACCATGATTTTTCGCGACGTAAGAGTGCAGACCTAATGCATTATTAATTAGGTGTATCTTGCCGTCATAAATCACTTTACTGATCGGTGGTGTTTTTTTCATATAACGATTTTTAATCTCAATCGCATAGTCAAACAGGGCTTTCTCGCTTTTTATTTCATGATTCTTTGGGTAGCGAGCTTCGAACCACGGCACCAACTTTCCCGATTCAACTAGTTGAGTTACCGGATCGAGAATGTGCTTCGGGTAGCCTTGGATATAGCGTAAAGAAGGATGCATGCTGAAAGACCGTACAAGTTACACCACGACAATACGTTGTGGTCTTGAAAATTGAGCCGCATAGTGTAACTGATCACACTTTTCTAATCACCTAGGATTCGTTACACTTTAGCGAGATTCACCAAGAGCTAGACTCAAAAAGAGATTATAAAAATGAAACGTGTTGTATTGTACGTCGCAGACAAATGCCCGCACTGTAAAGATGCACAGCGCTATTTGGATTCAAAGAAAATTGTTTACCGCCTAACGAATGCAAAGATGCAGCGTGGCCGTAAAGAGTTGCAAGCGATGGGGGCTCGCTCTATCCCCGTACTTAAAATCGGCGATCAAGTGATGGTCGGCTGGAATCAGAAGAACTTCGATAAGATGTATAACTCAAAGAGTACCTAAGTGCTCTAAGCCAGTAATACTTCTATATAATAAAGCCCGAATGTCCAATCTAGGATACTCGGGCTTTGTTGTTCTATATTCATGACAACTTGTATATCGAAAATAAACAGGTCGCATTCTTGCAGTTTCTCTATTTACTAAATCCTTGTCAGACAAGCTTCTCATATAAAAAGTCTTTCGATAAAAAAGTCGATGCACCTAGCCTAGCCTTTGATTTTAAAAGCTGCATTACAATTAGCACATTTGTATTTTTCTTTAATACCAAGGATTCTGTCAAAAATATTACGACGAACTCTAACAATTCTTTGTTCTTTACATTTACACTTCATACTTAATGGCTTCAGTTTTTTTAACGTGGGAGGCGACATATTTAATACCTAATGTAAGTTAACAATCACACGTTCACCAAATAATAATACAACGCACCTCACAGTTTTATATTTAAATAGTGTGATACTGAGCAATTAATCAGTAAAAGAACGTCATTTAAATGCCATAAAAATCACAAAATAACACATTGAAATGTAGTAGATATTTTACGTTAAATTTGTATTGATAGATAACACAACAAGACAATCACACGTAGCGCTTAACGAAATCAATAAAGGTTCGGTCCGCCTTCGACAAGTACCCTTCCTTTCTCCAAGCCAAAGATAGATTCAGTTTTACAGGGTCTTTAAATGGCACGCCTATCACGTCTTTCTCATATTCTGTGACCAAACTCAGCAGCGCAGTAATGGCAAACTCTCGTTTTACTATAGAAAGAATCATTGGCAATAAGTTGGTTTCGAAGGCGATGGTCATATCGAGATTGTATTTTTTACAGGTCGCATCAATGAAATCACGGTGGAAATAACCCGACTTGAACATAATCAGTTCTTGAGCGAAAAACTCTTCAAAGGTAATGAATGGTTGTGACGCTAATGGGTGTTCTTTACCAACAACAGCTAGCATCTCAGAACTCAACAAGTGATCGGTTTCGAGATCATCTGGGACATTTTCATGATTGATAACCCCGATATCCAGTTCGCCGTTTAACAGCATTTCACGAATCGAAGCGGTACCAGCATCTATAAGCGTCAGTTTTAGGTTTGGGTATTGGCTTTTAAAGGCCATCACGACCTGTGGGAAAAAGTAGCTCCCCATCATACTTGGAGCGCCTAATCGAACCTCGCCTTTTTCTAGTCCCTTTAGCTCATTCATTGCGAGTTGAGCATCATCAAACTGCTGGGCGATTCGCTTTGCATGCTCAAACAGTACCTTTCCCTCTTCCGTTAAGGTGACGGATTTATCTCCTCGACGAAATAGAATCAACTCAAGCGTCTGTTCTAGTTTTTTAATGGAGATACTCAATGCAGGCTGTGCGATATGCAGCGCTTTTGCAGCCTGGGTAAAATTACCAAACTGAGCAACGGCCAGAAAATGTCGAAGAGGTTTTGATTCAAGCATGGCGATATATTTAATATATAGAGTTGATATTTTTAATATATTTCTTTAATCACACTTGTACTGATAACTTGTTCACAAATAGCTTACTTACTCGCGCAGGCACAACGTAAATGTTTGATAAAGGCAGTCCTCAATACAAACGCATCACCCAATCATTGGCGATTGGTTCATTTATCATTTTCTGTAACCTTTACCTCTTTCAGCCTATCTTGCCGCACATGGCGGAGCACTTCCAAGTATCTGAAACTCAGATCAACTGGCTGTTTGCCGCGACAACACTTGGGCTTTCCATCAGCTTGGTGCCTTGGGCAATCGCTTCTGAAACCTTTGGTCGAAAACCTATTATCCTATTCAGTCTGTTCGCTATTCCTTTGATTGGATTGAGCATGGTGTTCACAACCACTCTACTGCAACTTGTTATTGCCAGAGCATTAATGGGAATCGCAGTCGCTGCTTTTGCAGGCGTGGCGGTTGCCTATATGGTCGAAGAGTTATCACCCAAAGCATTTGCAGTCGCGATCGGTGGTTATATTGCAGCCAACTCATTGGGTGGAATTTTCGGACGTGTATTGGGTGGCTTGATTACGGATTATTTTGACTGGCACGCAACGGTTTTGTTTTTCGTGGTCGGCTCCTTAATCGGCGCTCTCTATATTGCGTATAGTCTGCCTGACCAACAAAACTTCAAACCTCAACAAGGGTTGTTCTTTCATCATAACCGCTCGGTTGTGATGCACTTAAGAAACCGTACCTTGTGGCTCGCGATGTTGATTGGTGGCGCTAACTTCGCGCTATTCGTTAACCTGTATTCAGTAATGGGCTTTAGGTTGGTATCCGAACCTCACTCAGTGCCTGTGGGCTTAGCTTCACTGATATTCCTATGTTACTTGGCCGGTACGGTAAGCTCTAAGCTCTCCAACAAATGGACACTTCGCTTTGACCCGTTAAACGGTATATTGATGGGCGTGTGTATTAGCTTAATCGGAATGTTGGTTTCTGCCGTCGACAAAGTCCCATTCATGTTAGCTGGGTTGTTATTGATCAGTGGCGGAGCTTTTTTCGCCCATACCCTAGCCTATTCTTGGGTAAGTCAAAAAGCATCGAGCGCGAAAGCGACAGCAACCGCACTTTACTTAGTTCACTATTACATAGGCGGGAGCTTAGGTGGTTTCTTACTCTTATATTGTTGGCAGTTGTTCGGTTGGAATGGTGTTATCGCCGGTGGTTCTATCTTCTATGTTGCGATATTTGCTTGGGTCTACCAGTTAAAACAACTTCAAGGATCAACCTCGAAGCTAGCTGAAGCTTAAGTAACACAAGTTGTCTGATTGAATTAGTGCTTTTGATTAACGTCCGTTCTGATATCCTACGCAAAATTTCATTTCGGAACCTGTTATGTCGAACACTCAAAGCACAGACCTTCAAACCATCCACGACCAAGTAAAACAATGGTTAGACGATGTCGTTATTGGCCTAAACCTGTGTCCATTCGCAGCCAAACCACAACGTAATAAACAGATTAAGATCTTTGTGAGTGAAGCGAATACGGAAGAAGCGTTGTTGGAAGACATCATGACGCATTTCGTAGAGTTAGATAACACACCAGTCGCTGAATTGGAGACGACGTTGGTGGTTGTGCCTAACATGCTGCAAGATTTCTTCGACTACAACATGTTCATTGATTGGATTGAAGCGCTGATTAAGCAGGAAGACTGGGAAGGCGTTTATCAAGTAGCGACGTTCCACCCAGACTATTGCTTTGGTGGTGCGGATCCAGAAGACGATGAAAATCTTACTAACCGCTCTCCGTATCCGGTTTACCATTTGATTCGTGAAGCGAGTATGGAAAAAGTGTTGAAGCACTACCCCAACCCTGAAGCGATTCCTGATACCAACATCGCGAGAGTTGAATCTTTAACACCCGAAGAGCGTCGTAAGTTGTTCCCTTATCTATTCAGTTAAGAACTAACCTTTGAGCTTTAAGAGCTGACAGCTTCAACTTACGAGTCTGAGTGTTCTTGATGATATGGGCGAGATATAAACTGATCTCGTCCATTTTGTTTAGCAATGTACAGGCATTCATCGGCAACTTTGATTAGCGAGTCTAATGCCGACATTCTCTCCCCTTTGCTATCTCCAGTACTCAACTCAAAATGACACGCACCGATTGATATGGTGATAGGCTTACTATCTAGTGTGATTTTCTTCATTTCTTGTAAAAGAGTCATGAACTTATCTTCAACACCACTTGGTGTACTATTTGGATACCAAAGAATGAACTCTTCACCACCAAAACGCGCCACAAACTCTCCATCTTGAATATTATTGCGCAGAACGTTTGCCACTTTCTTTAAAACAACGTCACCCATTTGGTGACCGTAAGTGTCATTAACGACCTTAAAGAAATCGATGTCTACGACGGCTAGTGTCCCTTTACCTAGAGAGCCTTTTAACTGCTCCACTTCTGCATTCAACGTTTTGAACAAGCAACGTCGATTCGGCAAGTGTGTAAGAGGATCGTACAAAGCTTGATATTCAAGTTTTTCATTTAACTCTGTCAGTTTACGTTCTTGCTGTCTTCTCACCAGTTCCACTTCAATCCATGACGCCATTAACCGCATAACGTCGATATCGAACTCTTTAAACTCGCGATGATAGGGAGCTGGGCTTGAAAAGTTTAAGGTGCCATAAAGCTCATCATTGACGAAAATCGGGATACCAATATAAGACTCTAGCCCAAAAGATTGGTAGGCAGGATGTGTCGCATACTTATCATGTTTACCGCAATGCTCAATACAAATAGGGCCAACAGATTTGCACGTAATCTCACAATAGGTCGAACTATAGTCGAAGATATCGCCACTATTGAGCTCAACCCCTTCAGGTGTGACAGAGTGTTCAACTAAGTAAGTATTACCCTCGACTTTCGATAAGATACCAATATCAAGGTTGAAGCGTTCAAGCCCCATGATAAGCAGCTGAGCGATCTGAATATCGAACCCTTTTCGATAATCATTGGTGATTTGATACAAACGACGTATAACAACTTCACTTTCATTAGCTTGGTGCATAACTGTGATCCTACGACGGAGAACTGATTGGCAATATTACGTGTGGCCTACTGTAAATTATATATTAATCAATTAGTTTTTATGCAAGATACCTCATTAAACCAATGAATAAAAGTCGACTTTGCGTTAGCACCCTATTCCCAGCTTTGGTAAAATACCCCATTAACGAAACAGAATGGATAGGAAAATGAACCTTTCTCAACTAAGCCAAGAAATCTACGATCACCTTTACCGCGACATTGAAGAGTTCCGCAGTACTTTTGATCTGCCTGTTGCTGCTCCTGAAACAATGGACGAAAAAGGCGATACGCTACACACATCTCTAGCGATCGAAGAACTAACAGAACTTGCAGAAGCTGACTCTAAAATCGAACAAGCGGACGCTATTGTAGACAGCGTTTATGTTTTGATGGGACGTTTAGTTCACCTTGGCCAAGCTAAGGTAGAAGACAACCTAGCAATCAGCTACCTGATCGACCTACTGCTGAATGTTTCTAAAAACCGCTCAATCGACTTTCTGCCTTGTTGGGACGAAGTACACTCAAGCAACATGAGTAAAGTGTGCCGTAACGAAACAGAATACGCAGAAACTGAAGCTTTCTATGCTGAGCAGAACATCAAACTGATGGCGGTTCAAAAAGGCGAATACATCATCGCTAAGTGTGCGGAAGATTTCGTATCTGAAGGCAAGACAGTTCGCCAAGGTAAAGTACTAAAATCAGTACACTACCGCCCTGCGAACCTTGAGCCTCTAACGGCTTAACACTGGTTATCTAAACCGATCAGCGCACCAAAATAGCAAACGCCACGTTTAAATAACGTGGCGTTTTATTATCTGTCAGTGATTTCAAACTGTGTGCTAATTGCAGCTGAGTGTTAATTGTAGCTGAATACTATACCAGTCGTGCCATGTGATAAGCCGCCACATATTCGCCATTTCTGAAAGCGAACCCAGCCGACTCTCCTTCAATAACAAAACCGAATTTCTTGTAGAGACTGATCGCTCTTTCGTTATCGGTGTACACCGTTAGCTCCAGTCGTTTGATGTTAATCCAGTTATCACACAAGTCGATCGCGGTCGCGAGCAGTTGACTACCGACACCTTTGCCTAATACATCGTCTTTAACACCCATACCGAATGAAGCAACATGACGCCTTCTCGGGTTTACACACACTTCCATTCCCAAATTACCAACAATCTCATCGTCGATCATCGCGACATACGAGTACACGTTGTCGGGCATATTTGAGATTCGTTTCTGCCAGCTTTCCAGAGATGGATTTGGGAGTTGCAGCGTACCGGTATAAGCGTTTGTGCATTCGTAAACTTCTTTGATTCCCTTTGCATCTGACGGTTCAGACCGTCTCACTATAATACTCATCGCAACTCCTACTATTTTCATCGCTAAATATGAAACACATCCTTAATGTGCACCTAGACACACTATCAAATAGTAAATATTTAACAATAGGTTAGATAAAATTGTTTTTATTAAATCTTATATAGAGTTGAGATATAGGTGTACTTAAAAGAATGCAGCTCACTCGATTTAAGTCTTACCATCTTGTACCTCGAAGGAAGAACCAAATCTTACGCTTTAGGAAGGCTCATAAAAAGACCAGAGCATCATGCTTCTGGTCTTTTTATGAATCATAACGTCAATCAGAACTCAGTTTCTGAGTCACTTTTCTCTAAGCTAATGACATTCAAAACTGCAAATGCAGAGGCTAGGAATAAGCCTAGTATCCAAACAAAATACCACATGAGAAACTCCTTAATACAGTGAATGGCCGTTGCGTTCGACATACTCGTTGTCGAGTCGTCCAAACATGGTTCGATAACTGAACGCGGTATAACACAGAATGATGGGCACCATCACAAATGCTACGCCTGTCATGATGTTCAAGGTCAGTTCGCTTGATGTCGAATCCCAAAGGGTTAAGCTATGGCTTGGGTTAACGCTAGACGGAATAATGAATGGGAACATCGCGAAACCAGCGGTTAAAATGATGCAAGCGTTAGTCAGGCTGGAACTAATAAAAGAAATCGCATCCCATTTCAACCTTGCGCCAATCAAAGCCAGCAATGGAATGGTCACGCTGCCGATCGGTGCAAACCACATCCAAGGGTACGTATCGAAGTTGGTTAACCAAGCGCCTGCTTGTGTGACGACTTCTTTGTTCAAGGGATTCGAAGCCGAGCTATGATCCATCGCACTGACTATCAGATACCCGTCAATATGGTTTATCGCCATACAGCCAATCACCATAAGGAAAGCGATAAGTACCGCACTCACCTGCGCAACCAATCTTACCTTGTTGTATAGCGCATCTGTCGTTTTCATCATCAGCCAAGCACTGCCTTGCAACAACGCCATCAATAAACCAACGAAGCCACACAACAGAGCAAACGGATTAAGCAAATCAACAAACGATCCGTGGTACTCAACCATGAGTAAACTATTGAGCGAGAATGGAAGCCCTTGCATCAAGTTGCCAAACGCGACACCAAATAAAATCGGCGGAAAAAAGCCTGAAAACGAAATCGCTAAATCACACACTTTTCGCCATTGGTCGTTATCTATCTTGGCTCGGTACTCAAGTGCAAGAGGACGCAGCCACAATGAGATAAGAGCCAAGTACATCGCAACATATAAGCTTGAAAACGATGTCGCATACACTAACGGCCAAGCCGCAAACAAAGCGCCACCTGCGGTAATTAACCACACCTGGTTGCCGTCCCAATGGGGTGCAATGGAGTTAATCATCACTCGTCTTTCAGAGTTGGTTTTACCGATAAACGGTAACAACGCTCCTACTCCCATATCAAAGCCATCGGTGATCATAAAACCAATCAGCAACACACCGATTAGCACCCACCAAATTAAACGTAATGTGTCATATTCGAACATGAGTCAGTCACCTTATTGTTGAACTTGTTGTGCCAATTTGGCTTCAAGTGATGTTGTTTGTTCATAGTGATAGCGCCCCGTTTTCAAACTGCTTGGGCCTTTTTTAGCGACGGTAATCATCAAGTAACTTTCAACAATGATGAAGACCGTATAGAGGCCAATAATTAGCGCGAGAGACGTAAGTAAGTTTTCAACGGTTTGCGAAGAAGCCGCGACCGCAACAGGGAGGATTTCACCCACCGCCCATGGCTGACGACCATACTCCGCAACAAACCAACCTGCTTCAATTGCCACCCAAGGTAATGGAATTGACCAAAGTGCCGCCTTCAATAACCAAGGCTTTTGAGTGATGTTTTTACGATAGGTTTGTAAGAAAGCCGCGCCAAAGACAAATAACATAATGAAGCCACAACCCACCATGATTCTGAATGACCAGAACAGAGGCCACACAGTTGGGATTGAATCATCGGCTGCTTGTTGGATTTGTTGTTCAGTAGCATCAGTCACGGTGTCTGTGTATCGCTTGAGCAATAAGCCGTAGCCAAGGTCGTGCTTGGTTTGATCGAAAGCTTGCTCTGTCTCATGTGAGGTATCGCCAGATCGCAAACGCTCTAGCAATTCATAAGCAATAATACCGTTTCGAATACGCACTAAATGTTGATCACGCAAGTCATGAAGCCCTGTCACTTGCTCGTCCAAAGATCGCGTTGCAATAATCCCCATCACATAGGGAATTTTCACAGCAAAGTCGGTTTTGCCTTCTTCTTGATTTGGTAATCCAAACAAGGTAAACGCCGCAGGTGCCGGTTCGGTGTGCCATTCAGCTTCAATCGCTGCGAGTTTTACTTTTTGGACGTCACCCAGTTCATAGCCCGACTCATCACCTAATACGATCACCGATATGATAGAAGCAATGCCGAACGAAGCTGCGACAGCAAACGAACGTTTTGCAAAAGCAACGTCACGACCTTTAAGCAAGTAGTATGAACTCACGCCAAGGATAAACATCGCACCGCAGGTATAAGCCGAAGCGACTGTGTGTAAGAACTTAACTTGAGCAACTGGGTTGAGCACCACTTCGGCAAAGCTAGTCATTTCCATACGCATGGTTTGGTAATTAAACTCCGATCCAATCGGGTTTTGCATCCAACCGTTAGCAACCAGAATCCATAATGCAGAAAAGCTTGAGCCCAACGCGACCAGCCAAGTCACCATAAGGTGTTGGCGTTTGGACAGCCTTTCCCAACCGAAAAAGAACAGTCCAACAAAGGTGGATTCTAGGAAGAATGCAACAAGGGCTTCGATAGCAAGAGGAGCACCGAAAATATCGCCGACATAGTGAGAATAATAAGACCAGTTGGTGCCGAACTGGAACTCCATGGTTAATCCGGTCGTGACACCTAATGCGAAGTTAATACCAAAAAGTTTGCCCCAAAAGCGAGTCATGTCCTGATAGATTTGCTTACCGGTAAGCACATAGATCGACTCCATGATCGCCAATAAGCAAGACATACCAATAGTTAACGGGACAAAGAGAAAGTGAAACATAGCGGTTAGCGCAAACTGTAAACGCGACAATTCAACTACATCAAACATTTAAGCTCCAAACATCATAATGATGGATTTCATATTAAGAATTGGAGCGTATTTCAGCACAGTTTGAACAAACCAAACTAGAACAGATTGAATGTTAAAAAACAGAACAGGTTGAATTATCCGACGAGTGACAAGCTAGATTTCAAGTAAACATAGTCGAGGATCGACTAACGACTTAGGCTTGTGATTCCATGGTCTGAATCAAACTACCTAGTGTACGAATGGCTTCTGCTATTTTGTCGTCACAAGCGTACGAACAATTGAGACGAATATGATGAGAGAACTTTTTGTCGCTGCTGAATATAATTCCCGGCGCAACAGAGATGTTGTGTTCAAGTGCTTGCTCATAAAGCTTCTCAACACAAACAGAATGAGGCAACTCTATCCAAAGGAAGTAACCACCTTGGCTTTTATGCACCATCGCACTTGAAGGTAAGCTAGATTCTAACAATGCAATATGCGCCTTCTTCCTTTCATTCAAAAGCTTGCGAAGTTTTTTAAGATGGTTGTCATAACTATAAAACGTCAGGTAATGAGACAGTCCAAGTTGGATAGGAATACTGCTTGAGAGCGTCGAAAGGTGCTGCAATCTCTGAATCTTTAACGCTTGTTTCCTTGCAACTACCCAACCGATTCGAAAGCCGGGCGACAATGATTTGGAAAACGAACCGCACAGCATGATTTGCTCGCCGGTGTCATAGGCTTTAGCAGGCAATGAGCTTTGGTTGCCGACATGAAGTTCTCGATACACATCGTCTTCGATCATCGGGATCTTATGGTCATTCACTAACTCGGCGAGTCGCTGCTTGTTGTTATCACTCATCGAATAGCCAACAGGGTTTTGCGATTCTGTCATGAACCAACATGCTTTGATGTCCATTGAAGCGAACACCGACTCCAATACATCTAAATCGATACCGGTTTCAGGATCGGTCGGGATCTCAACAGCGGTAAGATTAAGCCTTTCAATGGTCTGTAACACACCGTAAAACGCAGGGTACTCTATCGCGACTAAGTCACCCGGTTCGGTACAGGATTGCAGGCATAAGTTAAGTGCTTCCATTGCCCCAGATGTGATCACAATATCGTCGGGCAATACATCTAGCCCACCAGTTTGATAACGTTGAGCGATTTGCCTGCGAAGTGTTTCACTGCCCGGAGGAAGATTAGTAAGCATGCTGTTATCGGGCATTTGGCGACTGGCATTGGCTAAACTGCGCGACAATGCTTGATGCGGAAACAAGGCAGGGTCTGGAAATGCCGAGCTGAGTGGAATGATGCTAGGGTCTTTGGCTCGTTGAAGCACATCGTAAAGCAGGTCACTGATTTTAACGGGATACGGCTTGATGGCTTTTTGTTGCGTGTGTTCTGAGGTGAATACATTTCTACGCGGTAACACGAAATAACCAGACTTAGGCTTTGAGCGCACATAGCCTTGGTCTTCAAGCTGTTGATAGGCCTGAAGTACCGTCTCGATACTGAGTTTGTAGCGCTTACACGCGTCTCTTATTGATGGGATCTTCTCACCACTAAGCCAGATGTTTTGTTCTATCTGATTCTTGATTGTATTGGCGAGTATCTGAGATTTTTTCATCAAAAAGTCTTTTCTATCTAATGTGTAAAATATTACTAAACCGTGAATATTCGAAGTACTCAGACATTCAGGTATAACAAAGCCCTACCCTAAACCCAATTACCTTCACGGTCGACTTGTTTATCTCTCCCATAAGAAAAGACACCACACTCATCAATCGAGTGTGGTGCCTTAATTACTGAGCTGCTTAGCTACTTAGTTTAGATTAACTAGCCGACTAGTTAGCTGGACGCCACACGCCCCATTGATCATTTTCGTAGGTCGCTTTAGGGTTTGTACCACCTTGAACCCACCATTGCGCTTTCCATGACTGGTTCGAGTAAGTCACGACTTCGCCACCAAGGTAAGTCGCTGATGAGTCCCACGTGCCATTGTCTGGGTCTGGAGTCGGATCAGGATCAGGCGTTGGATCTGGGTCTGGTGTTACACCACCGTCATCGGCAATTACTTCAAAAGTGAAGGTTTCAACACTGTCACTTTCAATAGAACTAGCCATGAATGACAAGGTTTCATTAGCTACTATACCAGTCGTATCTACGACAACTGACGCAGTGCCGTTATTTTGGATGCTTACAGCAGAACCTTGAGTTTGAGTTAATGTCGCCGCTTCACTTGTTGCAATCACAACTTTGTCGCCAGCATTCACTACGTTGTCACTCTTCACTAGCTCGTAGATGTCGCCTTTCAATGGTTCAACACCACCGTCGCCACCATCAATCAGCGTTAACTGACCAGAAGCACGGCTATCTTTTGAGTTGAAGAAGTTACGTGAAGGATCGTTTTGGAAATACATGTAGTGCTGCATTTCAGCGTGCCAGTCACCAATGAAGATCGCGCCATCTTTAAACTCTTCATGCCAGCCGTTAATCTCTGAAGCCAACAAACGAGCCCAATCGTTAACGTTTGAAGCGTCGATAACGATGTCGAAGCTACGCGCGACTTCACCGTACTTGTTGATGATGTCATATTTAACCGTATCACCAATTTCTGGCGTACCAAACCGGTCAGAAACAAACAGGTCGCCACGGACTAGATCAGGTTGAGGACCCGGCTCTGGTGGAGGAGTTGTTCCCCCCGCGATAGTGATGTCTGAACAGTTGTAGAAACCTTCACCCGCGGCATCGTCACGTTGCCAACGTACGTATAAGATTGCGTCGCCAGATCGGTCTGAAGGAATCGTTACGTTGATACGGTATTTGCCACCACTTACAGGAACATTCCCAACTTCTTGGATAAGATCTAAATCACCCCACGCTAGGCCTTTGCTCAGGTCGGCGTTTGGTTTTGTTAGATAGAACTCCCAGAATGACGGGTTGTGTGGTGCAGTCGCGTTGAATACATATTCAAATGTACCAGTGCTTAGCTCGGTGCGAGTCCAACCAGTATGAGGAGCACCCATGCCACGTTTTTGCGAATCATTGGCATAACACAAAGTGCCGTCTGGAATCGCAGCTTTCACAGCATTGATATTGTTGAAATCTTGGATATTTTTCGCATACTCGTTGCGTTGAACGAAAGGATATGACCCTGAAATCTCTTTTGCTTGAGCACACGCCGCATTTGGTGGCGTACCAGACCAAACTCCGCCTTGTTCATAACACGTATTCTGACGTGCACTTGGAAATTCAGACCAACCATGAGCGTTTGCTACTGATGGTACGCTGGATAGCATAGCCATCCCCACTGCTATTTTTAGAATATTATTATTTGCTGTTTTCACTTTCCCACTCTCTATTATTTTACCCCCGTATGCAATATTGATTGGACATTTACTAATCAAGATTGCAGTTCGAGGGTTTATAGTTTCTGACTTAAAGAACACGGAAAATATATACGTCATAACTATCAATAAAAGTGGGATTTATTTTGAAAGGAATCAGAGTCACACAACTCAAAGAAATGTGTTAGAGATAGATGATATTGCTTCGAATTATCGATTTTTACCGACACGAATTACGCATTCCCTAAGAAAATAGTTCATTAGGAAGGTATTTTTTTATTGAATCAATTGGAGTGAAACGCTCGCATAAATAATGATATTGAGTGCTTTTGATCATCATCAAAACGTTGTTGAGACTGTTGCAAAGTCGCTAAGTTACTAAGCGATTAAGCGTATACGTTTATAAATCGCTAAACCACTAAACGTTAGTTTGAAAGAGCTAAACTAATAGCGGCTATGCATACCAAAGCGATTCGACATATCATCGTCCATACGACCGCCCTTCCAACCGCCACCGCCCAACAAATTAAGTACATCACGCGCGTTATATTCCTCACCACCGAAGAAGTCATTAGACACATCATTACGCAGCAATTGAATGGCTGGAGCAATTTCAGCAGCAAGGTCTTGTGGATCAGCAAACAATGCTAAGGCAACCAGTTGTTGGCGCTTACTCAATTCACATGAACTCGTTTCTACTTGCCCAATAGAGAAAAAATCACTGCTTCCGTACGCTTTCACCAACTTTGCAGAAAGTGATTTGATTACTTTCTTGATTCGTCGTCGTTGAATATATCTAAACATAGAGATTGCCTTGTTTTGATGAGCCTAAATTAACCAAACAATAGGTAAGTTTGATTGTCGACCGAGATGCTTTTTACTTGCGTGTTAAATACGGATTCTAGCTGTTCAGGCACAAGCACTTGCTCTGCACTGCCTGATGCTTGTAGTACGCCCTTTTCGAGCAGCAGTACTTGGTCGGCATGCCTCAAGGTTCGGTTCAGGTCGTGGTTAGCCATAATAACCGCAATGCCCTTCTCAGCCACTCGTTCGATAAGCTTATACAGCAGCGCTTCTTGAGCAATATCCAACGGAGCTGCGGGTTCATCGAGGATCAGGAGCTTTGCGTAAGGATTAAGCGTCGGCCAAATTTGCAGACACATTCCCGCCAAGCGAACGCGTTGCCATTCACCACCAGACAAGGTTTGAATGGAGCGATGAAGTTTGTCTGTGATGTCCAGCATCTGGCTTATCTCTTCCAAAGCCGTGTTGATTTCAGTATCAAGGCCGTGCGATGAACTTGGCAGTGATAACGCAAGGTATTGGAACACTTCCAAGTTGAAGGCGGGTCTTGCACTTTGACACAGATAAGCACGGTGTAATGATAAGTCTTGTAACGACAACACAGATAAGTCTTGCCCATCGAGCTTGATATCACCTTTGTAGCCATCACCAACGCCAGATATCGCTTCTAGTAAGGTACTTTTGCCACTGCCATTAGGACCGATGACATGAGTCACCTGCCCTTGCTTGAGCTCAAATGATAATGGTAATAAACGAGCGCCGACGCTCAGGCTCTTAATTTGAATCATGATTTTTAATTAACATCCAAATGAAGATAGGCGCACCGATACTGGTGGTCATCACACCCAAAGGTAATTCTGCAGAATCGAGTAATGTACGCGCGCAAATATCAGCAAACACCAACAACGCAGCGCCAGCAACGGCAGACAAAGGAAGAAGGTATTTGTTATCAGTACCAATCGCTAAACGCAATAAGTGTGGCACAACCAAGCCAACAAAGCTGATCACGCCACCTAAAGCTACCGCGCAGCCGACTAAAATAGACACAGCGAAAATTAGACGCCAACGTAATCTCGGAACGTTCACGCCTAACTGCGCAGCATGGGTCTCGCCAATCATGAGTTTGTCTAGCTTGCTACCTTGCAGGCACAGCCAGATAATCACGGGGATCATTACTAAGGTGAGCGAGTGTTGGTACCAAGTGACGCCACCTAAGCTGCCCATCAGCCAATACATCAATAAGCGTAGGCTGAGGTCATCACTAAAATAGAACGCCCACGTCACCATCGCGCCAGAAAGAATGCCTAACGCAACACCCACCAGCAATAACTTGGCCGTAGTCAGTCGCATCGTTTTAACCATGCTCACTAGAATCACGGTAAAACAGAGTGACCCTAAAACGGCGGCAATCATGAACAGTTCTGGTGTAGGAGCAAACGGTAAGAAGAACAGCACGATCACCATCGCTAAGCTTGCACCACCAGAAATGCCGAGCACACCGGGCTCTGCTAATACGTTACCCAATAAGACTTGTAAGCTTGCGCCAGATACGGCTAACCCTGCCCCGATAGCAATAGCCGCCAATAGTCGAGGTAAGCGTAAATCAATCAGTAGTTTTTGTTCTAACGTGGACAAGGTGCCCAGAGGGGAAATGAAAAGATCGCCAACCATTAGGTAAATCGCACTCAGCGCGACAAGCAGTGCTGCCATCAGATAAATGGCTCGGGTCCATTTGCGCTGTTTTTGGTGAAGAAGTTGTTGGAAATCCATATCAAGCTACTTTGAAATTGTTCGCGTAACCTTACCTGTATCCCCAAATAAACTCAAGGCTCACACCGTAATGTGAACCTTGATATTTCAACCAGTTGAGCGGTTGTTTTCGTCGTTTAAACCCGAGTCGGTATTAATCGTACACAAGCTGACCGTGGTCGAATCGTGTTTCAACTTCGCACACCATTAAGGCCGCTCGTTGACCGATAGCAACGTTGCGATTTGGGAACACTACTGCTTCGTTTTCATTCTTCGCCATCAATGGCTTATCACCATCATGACCAAACACTTCACCGTGCTTGAACGCCGTAAAGTTTTCAACGGCATCAGAGAACATGAAATCAAAATCATCATGCAAACGAACAATGGTTCGGCTTACGCGATAAGTAATGGTTTTCTTTGGCAAATGCTCTGGTTCTATTTCAGCAATCAAATTGCGCATTGCCAAATCGAAAGCAGTTAACTTATCAAGCTGGTTCTCACCAATTCTTGCTACCTGCCCTAGCTCCATTGTCAGTGCTTGGGCTTCAAAGTTTTCAGCGCTGTACCAACTGAAAGTACTCGTTGGCGCATTGGATAACAACACCGCTTCAACGTGAGCACTGTTAATGAAATCGAACAAGGCTTTACTGCGAACTTCGTGTCGAACCTTAGGGCTTACGGCGAAAGAGTAATACTTAGACAAACGGATCGCACAGTGCAGATCTAAGTGCCAACGAGTGGCAGGCACCGTTTCCTTGTAAAACTCAGTAACCAAGTACTTAAGGTTCTTCGCGATGTCCACTTCTCGATTACTCTCGTACTGTTTTTCATCAAACAGACGGTTCATATTCACATCAAGAAAACGCGTATGCGCATTGGTCGCTTCTGGGTGAGCAATGATGAACAAACATCTTGCTGTCACGACTTGGAAGCCGGTTTCAATATCCTCAATGAGCTTATCAATCAGCTCCATTGGTGAAGTTTCGTCGCCATGAACACCTGTTGAAAAGATGATGTTCTTGGTCTCAGAATTATACTCTGCGGGAATCACTTCCAATACACCGCGTTGATGAAGCTTAATTTGAACACCGTTACTCAGTACGGTCTGTCCTGCAACCACTTCTTGCTCAAGATCTAGGCTGTCAAAAAGAAATGATTGGCGAAAGAGGGTTTTCGTCATGCGCTACTCCTTAATTGCACGGCCGTATGTTAATAAATTGTACATAGAAATTGTGTTGCTAGGATCGCACTTATCAATAGAAACTCCGTTATCACTCACAAATACTACCCATATATTTTTGTATTACCTGCTGACTTTACTAACCGACATCTGTTCCAAATAATTTCACCTATTTAGAACAACTTTTGGTTATCTCTGTTTATATCAGCAAGATAAGAGCCACGTAAGCTAACACAGCTCTTACCTACCATGAACAGATTGAGATCAATTAATCTTCCTGATCGAGCAATCTTTCAAATTCATCGATTTGAACTTTGACCATGTCGATGCTTTGTTGCCAAAAGTCAGCTTGAGTCAGGTCCATTCCCAAGTGTTTTTGAACGACTTCTTCCGCCATCATGCTGCCCGTATCACGAAGCAAGGAAACGTAATCACCGTAGAATTGTTCGCCCTTAGCATCGCGCTGAGCGTAAACACCTTTACTGAACAGGTAACCGAACAGGTATGGGTAGTTGTAGAAGCTCACTTGAGAGATGCTGAAGTGCAGTTTGCTTGCCCAGAAGTAAGGGTCGGCTTCTGTCATTGCATCGCCATACCACTCCTTCCAAGTGGTTTCCATCAAGTCACACAGCTGCTGAGCCGTTAGCTCACCTTTTTCACGCTGCTCATAGAAGGCTTTCTCAAACTCGAAACGTACTGGAATGTTTACCATCAAAGCGAGTGAAGAAGAAAGCTCTTCCCACAGCATTTCAAGTTTCTCATTGCGTGTTTGTGCTTGTTTTAACAAGTGGTCACGAACGATGTTTTCAGCAAAGATTGAAGCGGTTTCTGCTAGAGTCATTGGGTAGCGTGTTTGACACAACGGCATGTCCTTCATCACCCAGTTATGGAACGCATGGCCTAGCTCGTGCGCCAATGTCATTAAGTCTGAGCGGCTACCGCTCCATGTCATGAACACAAGAGGTGTACGTGTCGCAGCAAACTTGGTGCAGTACGCACCTAGACGTTTGTTGGCAGCTGGTGCGGCATCAATCCAGCCATTCTCAACCATCAAAGCGACGAAATCAGCCATCTCTGGATTTACTTCAGCGAACGCAGTTTTGATCACGTCGATCGCCTCATCAAATGGGTAAACCTGAGATTCAGCGTCACCAAGTGGTGGCATTGCTGCTAAATGATTCCAAGGCTTCATTTCATCGAGCCCGTGAACTCTTGCCATTAACAGACCTGCTTTCTGGCCTACTTCGCGATTTGCCTTTGCTACCGACATCATGGTGTCTAGCGTTTCAGGTACGATGCGGCTGGCGTGTAGGCTTGGATCAAGGAAATGTACGTCGCTTATTTTCGAGCGCTTTTTGTTTTCAGTCAGTCGCCAACCCGCCAATGCATTTAGAATCGAAGCAAAAGACTCTTGGTGCGTTTTCATAGCACCTTGAACCGCGCGCCATGCTGGTTCTTGTTTGTCGAATTCGCTGCCGTACAACAGGCTCGCGGCTTGTGAAAAGCCTAGGGCTTCCTCTTCACCGTCCAGCTTTAGCGACAGTTTTAAAGATCCGGTTAGGTTATCGTATAAACGACCCCACCCATCACGGCCATCGACTTTCATTGCTGCTAAAAGCTGCTCTTCAGCAACACTGAGTCGGCTGCTTGATAACTTACGCGAGCTTTCAATCGCAAAGCGTTGTCCTGCTACATCTGCGCTGTCATGCTCTAAAACTGCATCAATAAACTCTGGTTCTGCGTGGATTAGCGTGTCTTCATAGGGGCTGAACGCTTGAGACATTTCAGAGTTCAGCTTCGCAACTCGACCAAGCAGTGCTTTGGCTTCTGTGTGTGTCGCGTCTACCGATGCGTGGCAGTTAGCGAAGGTGTTGATCGTGCTCAGTAACGTGCCTGCCGCTTCAGAAGTTTGAATGGCGTTTTGCATCGCTAGGATAATATGACGCTTTTCAACGTGTAGGTACAACAGCTCAATGCACTGCTGGATGAGTTCAATGTCCTGTTCGATTTTTGCATCATTAAGATCGCGATAAGCAATGCTTAGATCCCAACTCGGTGTTGTCATGACTAAATTCCTTTCACGTAGGTAGTAATACCAATCTGGTATAGCGGCTGTAAACGCCGCTTTATATTTCGATTCTTATTTCTGTTTCTATTTACAGATCTAATAGATTGTTAATTCTTAAACTGTGTATTTTTAACACTCAGAGAACAGGTAGCCCTATCGATTTAACGCTGATAAAACTCTGCGCAAACTGAGTGATTTGAATATGAGTTATCGACGCGTTTTCTATCGATAGCTTCGAGTACAAACTCGGATTTTTCCAATCAATATCAAGACAATGTGCTAACAGAATGCGAATCACACCACCATGGGTAACCAACAATATATTGTCACTTGGATCATTCAAAAGTTGCGACCAAGCTTGAGTTACTCTGTTATGGAAGCTCTGTAAACTTTCCGCGCCAGTCAGTTGATGGTTTGCGGGATCTTGCCAGAAGGTGTCTAACATCGCCCACTTGTCTTCAAGTTCATCAAATGCGACCCCGTCAACCTCACCAAAATTCATTTCTTGGAAATCTGGTGCAACAGACAGAGGCACCGACATGCGTTGTGCAAACAAGCTCGCGAGATCACCACATCGTCTGAGTGGCGAGGAAACCAAGCAATCAAAGGCAATATCTTGTTTTATCAGCGCCCCACATATCCGTTCTTGAAGATCAGGATTAACCAACACATCAGATGAACCATTAAGTGCCGCTTCGCCTTCGACTTTGCCATGTCTTAGTAGATAGATGTTTTTGGTTGTTCCATTTTCCATTTGTTCAACTAACCTTTGATACCAATCTAATTATGAGTCGAGCTTTGAGTCAAATAGCTCGACGGCTTTAAGCTCAATGGTAATCCTGCAGCAACCAGCGTAACGCGTTCAACGACGCGAGCTAGCGCTTGGTTCATGCGACCCGCATTGTCGACAAATAGGCGCGACACTTTACCTAACGGCACCACACCTAAACCGACTTCGTTAGACACCATGATAATTTGCGCCGGGCTTTGCTCTACGCTTTTCACTAAAACTTCGACCACGGCCTCAACCTGTTCATTGGTCGCATCATCACCCAACTCAAAAATAATGTTGTTCAACCACAAAGTTAAGCAGTCAATCATCACCACATCGTTTTGATCAAAAGACTGCAGTTTTTCGGCTAATTCAACAGGGGCTTCATGCTCAATCCACAGCTCACCACGACGTTGTTGATGATGCGCAATTCTCTCACGCATTTCGTCGTCCAAATAAGTGGCCGTCGCAATATAGTTGAGGCGTCCATTTGAACATGCTTCAAGCGCACATAATGCCTGTTGTTCTGCAAAACTAGACTTACCAGAACGAGCCCCACCCAATACCAGATGGCTATTTCGCTGACTTACTTGATTAATTTGATTAGCTTGATTCGTGTTTGTCATAGGAACCTGTTATAAAAAACCATTGTAAAAAGCAGTAATGAACACAAGGTAAATCAGTAACTCCATCAACTGTTGAGCCGCACCCAAACAGTCGCCAGTAAAGCCACCAATTCGAGCCGTTAACCATTTTTTGAAACCTACTCTGAACAGATAGGCGAAGAAAGATAAAACCAAAGCGAGCTCAAGACCAAACCACAGGCTAGGCAACACACCTACAAACAATAAAAAGACAAGTTCACCTTTAGTTTGCTTGTTCGCCAATGGCTTACTTTTACTGGTATCTAAATCACTGACATAAGGCATATCAAAAATAAGTGATGCGGCAATCGCGCGGCTAAACGTATAACTGGTCACGATAGCCATAAACAAATTTGTCATATTCGCTAGTTCGTTTAATAGAACCCACTTGCCAAGCAGAGCCATAACCAGTGCAGACGCGCCATAAGTACCAATTCGACTGTCTTTCATGATGGTCAAACGGCGTTCTAAGGTCATACCGCCGCCAATACCATCCGCCATATCGGTTAAGCCGTCTTCATGGAAAGCACCGGTTAGCATCAAGCTAAAGCTCATCATCAAAAAGATGGCCACTGCACTCGGCAGTATTGCATCGAGTAGCAAGAACACACCGCCACACAGAACACCAAGTAACAAACCAACCGTTGAAAAGTAGCGACCCGAACGATTCATGCGCTCTTCTGAATAAGGCGTATTCTTCGGCATCGGCAAACGAGAAAAGAAACCCATCGCCAACGAAAAAAGTTCCCATTGGTATGTGATGCTATCTTTCAACGATCTTTTTGGTGCATCACTCATTAAACCGTGACTCCAGCACTCGCAAAACTCGCCATGTTGTTATAGAACTCTGCCGCCGCACGAATTATTGGCATAGCTAGCGCAGCACCTGTGCCCTCGCCCAATCTCAATCCAAGATCGAGCAGTGGCTCAGCGTCTAGCAGCTCTAATAGAATCTTGTGCCCCGACTCTTCAGAGCGATGAGCAAAGATCATGTAATCACGGCAACTCGGTTCAATTAGAGTCGCGACATACGCCGCAACCGACACGATAAAACCATCGACCAACACAGGGGTTCTGTTTTCGTAAGCGCCAAGGAAGCCCCCCACCATTTGAACTATTTCATAACCGCCGACTTGGCTTAACACCTCTTTTGCGTCAGGATTTATGCAACGAGCAACACCTTGCTTAATCACCGCCACTTTACGTGCAAGCTGTTCATTGTTGATACCAGTGCCTAAACCAACACACTCATCTGCAGTTCGGTTTGCTAGCGCACTTAAGATGGCAGACGCGCTGCTGGTATTGCCGATGCCCATTTCACCAAACATGATGATATTCGTGCCATTCGAAATGGTTCTAGATACAAGCTCAGTTCCCAGTTCAATCCCACGTTCAACAGTTTCTAAACTCATTGCCGCTTCATTGGCAAAGTTATTGGTTCGCGTACCTAAGCGCTGAGAAATCAACATGTCGCTGTCAGATTCAACAGGCAACAAAATCCCAGTGTCCACGACTGTAATTTCGACGTTGTTTACCGCACAAAAGCAATTAATCGCTGCGCCACCGCTTAAGAAGTTCAACACCATCTGTTGCGTGACGGCACTTGGAGCAATACTCACACCTTCATCTGCTATGCCATGGTCGCCAGCAAAAATGATGATACGTGGCTTATTCAATTCGATGTGCTCAACCGCAGTTTCTTTGCCTTGGCTCTGAATCAATGCCAGTTGATGTGCGACTTTTTCTAGTAAGCCAAGCGCACCGAGTGGCTTGGTTTTTTGGTCAATTCGGTGTTGGATGTACTGCGAGTATTGGGTATCTAACATAAGTTTAGGAACACTTAAATTTAAGGTAATGGATTTCTAGGGCTGCGATTCTGCTTAAGCTAAATCGTTACACTATTTAGGGCGTGCAACAGAGAACACATTGGAAAGCGTCGCGTATTCACCGCCACCAAGTCGAGATAAAGGGTCCAATGCCAACGCATCAATCTTAAGACGTTCACTCTCTTTATCAATCACATCTTCGGAAATGTACACTGTTTCAACTTGAGCAAAGATAAGGCTTTGAGGCACCTCTCCCACTTCTTTTACTTCGTACAAGGTGCAGCCAAAAGCGACCGCACACTCTTTCACTCTCGGTAAAGAAAACCCTTCAAATTCAACTAGCTCAATATTATTCGCGGTAACTTCAGAGTCACCATGATCGAGTGTAGCTGCTGTTGCTGTCATTGTTTCGGCAGAACTTGAAGAAGCAATGTGAATCACTAGCTTACCCGTTTCTAAGGCGTTACGAGTGGTATCTTTGATTTCGCCCGACGGCTTTTTCCCAACTGATAACATCAGTAGCGGCGGATTGCTGGAAATAGGCGTGAAATAAGAGAAAGGTGCTAGGTTGTACTCTTGGTCGGAAGATTCCGTCAATGCCCACGCAATAGGGCGAGGAACAACGGTTTGTGTCATCAAGTGATAAATCTGAGTGGGAGCAAGAGTATCAAGCTTGAGGTTCATAGCACGTCCTTGGTCTATGTGAATTACGACTCAGTTTACGTGTTAAGCAATGCTGTATCTATGCCTAATCAACAGAAACGGTAGAGAGTGTTCTTAATTTGAACAGATCACACCGGTATTTTCTCAAATTGACAGTCAAATTGACGAACCCGAAACACCTACAATACTGATAATAGATTTATCAATAACTTACATTTTGGCATCGTTTATGCTTTATCTAAAGTACTTGTTAATCTCTCCATTGATGAGTGCCCATACTGTGAATACCCACATCGCAGTTGCTTTAAAAGAAAACAATCGATTGAAAGACAAAACCAAACAATGATTTAGGAGGTGAAATGATTCCAAACACAAGTAAAAGAAAACCAAATAAATCGAGTAAGAAAACCAGCAAAAAGGTAAGGAAAATCCCACTCTCCTTCACCTAATAGTTGTCGAAGCAATAAGACAACAAAGTAGCAAAGTAGCAAAGTAGCAAACTAGCAAAGTAAGTAACAAAGCCCGTCGCCCAGCGGGCTTTGTTATCTTTAACACTTTAATAGAGGTTTACGTAGCCAAGCACATACCTTCCGTATAAAAGCCCATCATCAAACCCCATCTTCCTAACGCTCATTAATGAAACTTTTGTTCGCTTAAAATTCAAACACTGTTTATATTAAACAAGCACTTGTAGAGCGAGTAAGGAATAGAATGAGTATTAATGGAGATAAAACATCGGTTGTTATAGCTGGTGCGACAGGGCTAATTGGTCATCATGTCCTGAGACTACTCATTAACGAGCCCGCTGTAGAACACATCTATGCTTTGTCACGAAGAGCATTAGGTGAAGAATTTCACTCCAACAAACTCGATACACTCATCCACAACGATCTACAAGTAACGAGTTGGGACGACACCAAAGCGACGCCCAACTTAGGCATTATCTGCTTAGGCACAACCAAGAAAAAAGCAGGTTCAAAAGAAGCGCTGCGAAAGATCGATGTAGAACTGGTTAGCCAAGTGGCACAGTCGATGAAATTCCTTGGAGTTCAACGTGTCGCAGTCGTTTCTAGCTATGGCGCTTCGCCAGACTCCTATTCACACTATCTGCGCTGTAAGGGACAAATGGAGCAAAACCTAAAACGTATTGGCTTCAAGCAGCTCTTCATCGCTCGTCCAGGCCCGCTGGTGGGTGAACGTGCCGAACCCAGAACTGATGAAAAGCTCCTACAAAGAGTCTTCCCTTTAATATCTCCGTTAATGTTTGGAAAATTCAAAAACCTACGCCCTATCCAATCGGAAGATGTAGCGAAAGCAATATTATTCCGATTGTTCGAAAATAATTTCCAAAGTATCGAAATCTACACCTCGACTGACATGCTTAATTTATTAGCGAAATATCGTTAAAACGTCTACCTATTCACCACAATGTTGAATACCCATCCAACTCATTGGGTGGATATTACTAATCGTTCTAATCAATTACTTTTCCTTATTTTACGTTTTGTTACAGATCGCTATTTTAGCTAACAGTATTTGCGCCCATATATCTAAGCGCCCTATCGATTCATGGTTATTCATAAGGAAAAACAATGTCATTTTCAGCTATCGCTGCCTTAGCGGTATTCACTGGTATCCTCTTTTTTCTCTACGGACAGCAGAAAAAAGAAAACACACTTTCTCGCCTCGTTTTACTCGGTTTAGTTTTCGGTAGTGCTTTTGGCCTTGGTCTTCAACTGCTATTTGGTGAAGGCAATCCTATTATCAAAGAGACGCTCGACTGGGTAAACATTGTGGGTCGTGGTTACGTTGGCCTACTAAAAATGGTCATCATGCCATTAGTGTTAGTTTCAATGATTGCGGCAGTAGTGAAGCTTGAGAAAGGCGGCTCACTAGGTAAGATTTCCGGCATCACCATTTCTGTGTTGCTAGCAACAACGGCAATTTCTGCGATTGTTGGTATTGTTGTAACACAAGCATTCGGCTTGTCGGCTGAAGGTTTAACTGAAGGCGCTCGTGAAACAGCACGTATCGCAACACTAGAAAGCCGCATCGGCAGCGTTTCAGATCTAACTATTCCACAAATGCTGGTTAGCTTTATTCCGACTAACCCATTTGCAGACCTAACAGGGGCTCGCTCTACTTCTATCATCGCGGTAGTTATCTTTGGCGTGCTAACGGGTATTGCTGCTCGTAAGGTGATGGCAGAGAAAGAAGAATTAGAATCTCCAATCCGTACGTTCGTTGAAGCGGCTCAATCTATCGTTATGCGCTTAGTTAAGATGATCATGGCACTAACGCCATACGGCATCGCAGCATTAATGGCGAAGGTAGTCGCAACGTCAAGTGCTTCTGACATCCTAAGCCTATTGGGCTTCATCGTTGCTTCTTATGTCGCTATTATCCTGATGTTCGTCGTTCACGGTGTGTTGGTTTCTTTTGTTGGTGTCAACCCGAAAGAGTACTTCCAAAAGATCTGGCCAGTACTGACGTTCGCTTTCACGTCTCGTAGCTCTGCAGCAACTATTCCCCTGAACGTTGAAGCTCAAATCACTAAGTTAAACGTGCCACCAGCGATTGCTAACCTGTCTGCGTCTTTCGGTGCAACAATTGGTCAAAATGGTTGTGCGGGTATTTACCCTGCAATGCTTGCAGTTATGGTTGCGCCTACGGTTGGTATCGACCCAATGGACATTAACTTCATTCTGTCTCTGATTGCTATTATCACAGTGAGCTCATTTGGTATTGCCGGCGTTGGTGGCGGTGCAACTTTCGCTGCACTTATCGTACTACCCGCGATGGGTCTTCCTGTGACTATCGCAGCACTGCTTATCTCTATCGAGCCACTTATCGATATGGCACGTACTGCGCTTAACGTATCTGGTGCAATGACAGCTGGTACAATTACAAGCCGCCTATTGGCTAAAAAGGACAAGCAGCAAGATTTGGAACAAGCGAACGCTTAATGGGTTCGATTGATCCAATAACTTGAGTCTCGTCAAACAAAAACCGATGCACATGCGTCGGTTTTTTATTGCTTATTAGTTTTGTTTATTACTTTACGATCATCCACATTCTATAACGCAAAACTCTATATTTGTTCAATAGTACAATAAGTTAGCCATGAAACATCAGCCAAACTGATATATGATGCACCGCTTCAATATGTCACATCATTCTGGCACCCGTTCGATAACAGGATCCTCATGAGCTTTATTATATTATTACTTCTTCTAGTATTCATTGGCGTTACACGTTTATTTCAGTGGCGAAAAACCTCTAGTTTTATCAAACTTCTTCTTATCTCTTTATTTATATTGATTGGTTCGGGTTTAATCCCTCGCTATCTACTAAACGACCTGCAAGCCAATTATGAGCGCAAACCTGACATTCAGTGGACCTCTCACAATGCCATTGTCTTGCTTGGTGCTGGTACTCAACTCATCGCAAGTACACAAGAATTTGAGCCGACCTTTTTCTCGTTCGGTCGCATCAATGAAACGGCAAGCCAATATAAAAACTGTGCGGAGGCTCAAACCATATGCAAAGTGATTGTTAGTGGTGGAGATGCACAAAATAATGGTGTAACCGAAGCGGAAGTTTATCAACAGCAGTTGCTTAGACTCGGCGTTCCACTAGCCGATATCATTCAAGAATCGAATAGCGTCAACACTTGGAAAAACGCGCAGCTCACCAGTGACCTAATGAAGCATCACCAGTTCGACAACATTGTTCTTGTTTCATCAGGCCTACATATTCGTCGTAGTGAACTCTACTTTAATCATTTTGGATTAAACGTCGTCCCAGTACGAGCCGACTACATGGCTGCTCAAATTTCATGGTTACCATTATGGTACAACTTCGCAGTTACAGACTTTGCATTGCATGAACAATTGGGTTTTGCTCGTTACAACCTTTACAACTTTATGGGTTGGAACAGCAAACGTGAGAAGCCCGGTGACGCCTGATCGCTTCAACCATGATCTAACTAGTTAGTTATTTAGTTATTTAGCTATTTAGCTATTTGGCTAGTGGTCATTTAGTATCTAGAAGATTCACAGCTCATAAACAAAAAAATGCAGCCACAATCGAAGGATTGTCAGCTGCATTTTTAATTCGTGCTTCTACTCAGTACTAACGGGCAATTACCACATTAGATCATCTGGGATCACGAAGTCTTTGTACGGGTCATCTTCGTCTACTTCATCTGAGCTTGAAGCTTGCGTATCAACGATAGATTCTTCGTCACGCATTGCGATCTTGTTTGCTACTGCTGTTGGGATAACAACATAGCTTTCGCCTTGGCGCGCAATACTTAGAATGCCTTTACTTAGTTGCTTTTGAGTCAGCTCTTCTACGTAAAGGTATTTAACTAGCGTACCGTCGGTGAAGTTGTATTTGATCTCACCGTTCTTCTGTTCGATCTTGTTCATCTCAATCAGTTGCTTCACTTGAGCTTTAATTTCTTTGCTCAACTGCTGTTCTTTCAACTGTTGGTTTAACTCTTTGTCTTTCGCTTGCTGCGCCAGTTTAGTTTCTTCTGCTGCCGCTTTTGCTTCACGAGACTGAACGCGAGACTTTTTAGAGCCTTTCTTCGCCTTCTTTAATTTTTTCTCATTTACCAAGCCAGCTTTAAGCATCTGCTCTTGGAGTGTTAACTTTGCCATGACTTTCCCAGTTCAGGATTAAAAACGGCACTATCATACCTGTTTTTAAGGTTTCTGTTTACTGAACAAGAGTAAATTACAGAACAATCGCAAAATTTGTGCTGATAGCTCAAAGCTGTCGCCATAATCCCTTCTTTTTGCTCACAATCTCTACTTTTCCACGAAATACCGTTTATACGCACATCGAGCCAATTACCCAGAAGCACTCAATCTGCCACGAAACTGAGCGGGCGTTTTATTGAGCCAACCTTTAAACGCCCTTCTGAAATTTGCCGGGTCGCTATAACCGAGCCTTTCACCGATGTCATCGATACTCATGGTTGTGCCGAGTAACAGCTCTTTGGCCAGTTCCACTCTAACTTCGGTAAGCAATATTTGATAGCTGGAATCATGGGTCACTAGCTCTCGCCTGAGTGTACGAGAGCTACAACCAAACTCATCCGCGAGTTGTTCTATATTCGGGAAACTGCCTGCGGTTTGATAAAAGATCGTTTTGATCTGGTTAGTCAGCAGGTGCTCAGAGTCCAGCGTTTCCACTATCGACTGGCAAGACGCGAGATAGCGCTTCAGGGTCGCGGCATCATGAGTCAATAAAGTTTGTGATAAAACGGAGATATCAAAACGCAGTTCACAATAGTTTTGTTCAAAAATCACCGGGCACTGGAAACGCTCGTCATAAAGCTTGGTGTAATTAGGGCGAGCATAAGGCAAAGCCAAAGTATGAATATCCAACTCATGACCAGTCAGTTCTTCGAACAAAGAGACGATTGAACTCAAGAAATACTCACTGCAGAAAGGTAGGAGATCGCCCACTTCCAAGGTGTTCTCAATCTGAATCACTGCTTGCTCGGAATCTAGAAATAATTTAACCGAGAAAATAGGACCGTTCAGGCGCAGATATTTAAAGCCCGACTTGATGGCCTCCCCGACATTTTGACTTGTCGATAGCGCATAACCCAACACACCAAAGTGGCTCAAGCTAGCGTGTTCCCCCAGCCAAAGCCCTAAGCCATCGTGAGGAAAGCTCTGATTCGCCGCGCTAAATAACGAAAGTTTGTCAGCGTAAGTCAGCTTTCCATTCGGGTCTCGCCAATCCATGTTCGGCAAACCCACATCATTGAGTAGCCTTTCAATATCGAGACCTCGTTGCTCTAACGTATTCAACAGCAGCGCGATATCTAATGTACCCAATTGATGCCGATGTCCGGTCGGCTTATACTCCGCGATAATCTCCAATCGTCTCTCCTTATATCGAGCCCATTCCCATCAACATGACTACTCAGCTTCAACAACACTACTGACAAAATCGTGATTGGTAACGCGCTCTTGTCCGAATATGACCTCCCAATTCTACGCTACTCATCGCACAATGGCTTTAGTTGTTAAATTTATGTGAACTATCGCAATGATAAAAACGAATCCTGCTCCACACAGTTTGATTGATTCTAATGGTCAGCCGATCATTGGACATTTCGATGGCATCCCAAAGCACCTGAACATCGAGAACTTTGACTACCGAAACTCGATGGATGCAAAAGCAAACCTTTGGCAGAAGCACTTCCACTACAAGCAATTTCAATTTGTCAGCATCGTCACCGACACGCACATTATTGGTGTCGCTATCGCGGATATTCGCTACTTAGGCTCGGCATTTTGTTATCTGTACGATATTGAAAACAACCATCTAGAAGAGTCATCTTGGTTGAGGCCATTAGGGTTTGATAAGCAAGTAACGCCTTCACCATTTGAAGGAAAGACAAGTATTGCTGGCCAAAGCATTACTTTCGATATCGAAGCCGGACAATGGCGAGTTCGCTTGAATACCAAACTCATCAAGGCCGACATCGCTTTAGAGCCTAAAGCCGACAGCTTGCCCTTGGCGATGTGCAGCCCAACGGGTTATTCAGGTTGGACTTACACCCAAAAGCACAATGCTTTGCGCATCAGCGGTGACATCCAAATCAAGGGAGAATCACTCGTTCTCGAACAAGCTCGTGCTGGTTATGACTTTTCAGCGGGTTACATGAGACGTGAAACCAGTTGGCGCTGGGCAAGCATCAACACGCAATCCAATGGCACAGATATTGGCCTAAACCTCGCGGCGGGCGTGAATGAAACCGGAGGCTGCGAAAACGTGTTATGGGTCAATGGAACCAGACACTTGCTTAACCCGGTACAGTTTACGTTCAGTCGCCAAGACACGAACTTGCCTTGGCAGATAACATCACAAGATGGACGTATAAACCTGACCTTTACGCCCTTAAATAACCGCAGTGAAAAGCTCAATTTATGGCTGTTAAAGAGTAACTTTCGCCAGTTCATTGGTCACTTTTCTGGCTCGATTGAAGACAACAATGGAGTGACACATCAACTCGATGGTGTTCTTGGCCTAACAGAAGATCACTTTGCTTGCTGGTAACGTAATTCTGCTGGTTGAATCTCAGGCGAGTAAGTCTAAGTAAACTTGATACTAAGAACGCGTATGGCGTCTCAACAAGGATAAAACATGAATATCGACGCATTAATCAATCACCCAGAATGGCTACTGCTGGTATTAGCGCCCTTATTCGTGGTGTGCATGTTGGCTGAGTATTTTATCGGTCAGAAGCAAGGTCGATTGCCAGATAATTCCAGCTATAAACTTTCAGAAGTGATGTGTAACTTCACGCTTGCGGGAATGCATCAACTCTCCGATTTGATCACCGGGTTATTGGTCGTGCAGTTGTATCTCTTGATGTTTGGTTGGCGTTTAATGGACATTGAAATGGGCGTGCTGAGTTTCATTGTGTTGATGGTGTTGCAAGACTTTTGCTATTACTGGTTCCATAGAGCAAGCCATCGTGTTCGCTGGATGTGGGCAGCACACGTCGCGCACCACAGCTCAGAACAGATGAACTTCAGTACGGCTTTCCGTCAAAAGCCTAATGTACCCACTTGCTGGGATGTGGTTGTTTTGGGTACCGTTAGTCATCATAGGTTTTGACCCTAAATGGGTCATCTTCGTGGTGCTTCTGAATCTGGGTCTACAGTTCTTTGTACATACTCAGTGGGTACGAAGCCTAGGGCCTCTGGAATATCTCTTCAACACCCCCTCTCACCATCGTGTGCATCACGGTAGAAACCCGCAATACATAGATAAGAACTACGCCGGTGTTTTGATCATTTGGGATAAGTTGTTTGGTACGTTCGAGCCTGAAATGGAAACCGTGCGTTACGGCGTCACCAAACCCGTAAACAGTTTTAATCCGATAGTGGTCACCTTTCAAGAATGGAAGGCCATATTCAAAGATTTGAAGAACCGAGAGCTAACCATGAAACAGAAAGTACGATTGATTCTCTCACCTCCATCGGATTAAACGGACGATAGACAGATTGTATTAACTAAGATACCGCCTCAACTGGATTCAAAGACATCCCCACCGACTCGATTGAATAGTAAAGCACCGTTTTCCGACAATTTATTTGTGATCTGGGTTGCACGCGTACCGCATACTATCAGATACTGAACAAAACTAACCTTCAGCCACAGTAAACGTTCTGCGCTTGCTGTTCAGGAATTTCAATGAGTTCAGATAATCAGCCGACCTACTTCTTTTTCGATTACGAAACGTGGGGCGTTAGCCCAGCAAAAGACCGTCCGAGTCAGTTTGCGGGTGTTCGTACCGACCAAGATTTCAATGTTATTGGAGAGCCTCTGGTTATCTATTGCCAACCTCCGGCTGATTACCTCCCTACGCCTGAAGCTGCGTTGATCACCCGTATCACGCCACAGAAAGCGGCTTCACAAGGTCTCCCTGAGCCAGAGTTTATCGCTAAGATCCATGCTGAGTTGGCCAAACCAAACACCACAAGCCTTGGTTACAACAGTATTCGATTTGATGACGAGGTAACGCGTTACACCTGTTACCGAAACTTCATCGACCCATATGCGTGGAGCTGGCAGAACGGCAACTCTCGTTGGGATCTACTCGATGTAATGCGCGCTGTTCACGCACTGCGCCCTGAAGGCATTGTTTGGCCAGAGAACGAAGAAGGTTATCCAAGTTTCAAACTGGAACACTTATCTGTGGCAAACGGCATTGAACATGAGAACGCGCACGATGCAATGGCCGATGTTATTGCGACTATCGAGTTGGCGAAGAAGCTAAAAGCTGCACAACCTAAGATGTTCGATTACCTTTACAACATGCGTCATAAGCGTAAGCTGAATGACCTGGTTGATATTGTAAACATGACACCATTGATGCACGTTTCGGGCATGTTTGGCCGTGACTGCAACTACACAAGCTGGATTGTGCCTATGGCTTGGCACCCAACCAATCAAAATGCCGTTATCGTGGTTGATTTAGCCAAAGATCCAAGCCCACTGTTAGAACTGGACGCTGATGAACTCAGAGACAGACTCTACACCAAACGCAGTGAACTGGGTGAAGACGAGCTACCCGTACCAATCAAATTGGTTCAACTGAACAAGTGCCCTATTCTTGCTCCAGCCAAAACGCTGACGGCTGAAAATGCCGAAACCATCGGTATCGATCGCCAACAATGCTTGAAGAACTTGGCACTGCTGCGCGAACATCCAGAGATCCGCGAAAAACTGATCGGCCTGTACTCACAAGAACGCGAGTACGAAAAGAGTGATGATGTTGATACACACCTTTACGACGGTTTCTTTTCACCTGCTGATAAAACAGCGATGAACATCATTCGTGAAACTGACCCGAACAACTTGGCAGCTTTGGATATCACCTTCAGTGACGAACGAATTAAACCGTTACTGTTCCGTTACCGTGCGCGTAACTTCCCATGGACGCTCGACGAAGCTGAGCAATTGAAATGGGCGAACCATTGTCGTGAGTTTTATGAGTGCCGTTTAGAAGAGTACATGCTCAACCTTGAAAACCTCGCGCACGAACATGAAAGTGACGAGAAGAAAATGGCTATCTTGAAGGCGGTTTATCAATACGTAGAAAAGTTAGCTAGTTAATTCCATTATCAAGAGACGTAACACTTTGAAAGAAAGATTGATCCAGCTGGTTTACTGCTTAATCTCCTTCACCTTAATCATAGGTGCACTTACAGCAGGTAACGCGTTACAGCATTTTTTGGATACCTCAATCCCAGGCAGTATTTTTGGCATGTTGATTCTGTTTGCCGCCATGGTGATTGGTATTGTTCCTTCGCACTGGGTACAGCCCGGTGCAAGCTTGATTATCCGCCTAATGATCTTACTGTTTGTTCCGATCAGTGTAGGGTTGATGGATCACTTCGACATGCTTATCGCAAACGCATTGCCAATTATGGCGAGCGCCGTTGGCGGCACGTTGTTGGTGTTGGTGTCTTTATCATGGTTCTTAGACCGCTTGCTTTCGAGAGGTAACTGATCATGTGGATTCTACTCACCATCGTGGTATTCCTGTTTGCTCGCTGGGTAAGTCAAAAAGTAAACTCACCGCTGTGTAATCCCCTGCTGATCAGCATTGGTATCATCATTCCGATACTCACGTTCTTCAAAGTACCGTTTGAGACTTACTATGGGGACAACACCTGGATTACCTACATGCTGCAGCCCGCGGTAGTTGCCCTTGCTTATCCGCTTTATGAACAGCTACCTCAAATCAGAGCCAACTGGCGCATCATCACCTTTGCTTGCACACTAGGCAGTGTGATGTCGATGACAACGACAGCATTGATCGCTGTGGCTTTTAAAGCAGACTTAAGTTTGATTGCGAGTTTATTAGGTAAGTCAGTCACCACACCAATTGCGATGGAAGTATCGAGCCATTTAGGTGGTGAAGCAGCGATTGCGGCAATACTGGTATTGATTGTTGGTCTATTTGGGGCAATTTTTGCTTATCCAATCTACAATCTCATTGGTATTAAGAGCCCTATTGCCCGAGGTTTAACCATGGGTACCGTGTCTCATGCTTTAGGTACTGCGACCTGTGCTGAAAAGAATCAGGAAGATGCTGCATTCAGTTCGTTGGCTCTTGTGCTTTGCGGCGTCATTACCTCAATCATCGCACCGAGTATATTTTCGCTCGTGGTTTGGTTCTATTCTTAACCTAAACGATCACTACGCGATTCAGCCCAACCAGAATGCTGTTTATTACAGTGTCTGTTTGGGCTTTTTATTCGCATTTATTTAGCAATAGCAGCCAAATCGCGCCCTGTTTAGGCCAATAAATGGGATATCAATGGTAGTTTTTACTCTTGCAATCGATTTCATCTGTGACCTCACTCTAATTATGCAAACCAATGTAACAACAACAACTCAGTAGTGATCAATATCACAGAAAATTCCTGAGCATTACATAGAATTAAAGCCTAAGGTCAATTAAGGATTCAACATGAACAGTCGTATTACCCTGGCGCTGGAAAGTGCTCCAACAGCAATCAAAGCACTTTTGAGTGACATCGTATTAGCAGACAACTTTGACGCGACATTGTCTCCAGAACAATTTGCTAGCCTACTGCAAGCAAGTGGTTTAGCGGATGACGAGCTACGTATTGCGCTACTTCCTTTTGCCGCAGCCTATTCTTACGCTCCGTTATCTGACTTTTATGTTGGTGCAATCGTGCGTGGTTTGTCTGGCACTCTGTATTTTGGTGCAAACCTTGAAATCGCTGGTGCTCAACTTGGCCAAACAGTACACGCTGAGCAATCTGCAATCAGCCACGCTTGGATGAAAGGCGAACAAGGTATTTCTGATATCACCATCAACTTCAGCCCTTGTGGTCACTGTCGTCAATTCATGAACGAACTGACCACAGCAAAAGAACTTAAAGTTCAGCTTCCACAACGTGATGAAATGTCTCTGCAAGAGTACCTACCAGACTCGTTCGGCCCTGCTGATTTAGGTGTGACGACTGGCCTAATGACTAAGCTTGATCATAAACACACGACTGAAGAAACAACGCCTATTGTTGTAGAAGCGCTAGCAGCACTAAACCGCAGCCATGCTCCTTACACCAAAAACCTAAGTGGTGTTTCACTGCAATTGACGTCGGGTGAGGTTTTCACTGGTGCTTACGCTGAAAACGCAGCGTTCAACCCGAGCTTACCTCCTCTGCAAGTGGCGTTGATTCAACTTAAACTGGCTGGCTTCGATTTTGAACAGATTGAAAACGCAGCCTTGGTTGAAATTGCCGAAGGTAGCATCAGTCACCTAGCGGATACGCAATCTACATTAGAAGCGATTAATCCCGACATTCCAGTGACTTACTTAGCAATCTAAGTACATCTGATTAACAAAATTTTAAATAAGCAGCCCTATTTTACAGGGCTGCTTTTTTTATGCTTCTAATTCACACCCCAACCTGCGCAAACGTTTGCTTTTATTCTTCAAATAAGTATGATCACCCCGTTTTCAATCAATCGTTCAAAAGATCGGAAGGAATTTCTATGTTTGGTACTGCTACTCGTGAAAATGCTACTCGTGTACTTCTATTAGGTTCAGGTGAACTGGGCAAAGAAGTTGCTATCGAGTGCCAACGTTTAGGCTTGGAAGTTATTGCATGTGACCGTTACGCAGACGCACCCGCAATGCAAGTTGCACATCGTAGTCATGTATTAGACATGTTAGACGGCGATGCACTGCAAGCAGTCATTGAACTTGAAAAACCAGATTATGTGGTTCCTGAAATTGAAGCTATTGCCACCAGCAAGTTGGTAGAGCTGGAAGCGCAAGGCTTAAATGTCGTTCCCACTGCAAATGCGACTAAGCTAACGATGAACCGCGAAGGTATCCGTCGCCTAGCTGCAGAAGAGCTAAAACTGAGCACTTCTCCTTACCGCTTTGCAGACACCTTTGAAGACTTCGCTGCCGCTGTTGAATTCGTGGGCATGCCTTGCGTTGTTAAGCCAGTAATGAGCTCTTCAGGTAAAGGCCAAAGCGTAATCAAAACAGAAGAAGACATTCAAAAGTCTTGGGACTACGCACAAGAAGGCGGCCGTACTGGCGCAGGTCGTGTGATCGTTGAAGGCTTCATCGACTTTGATTACGAAATTACGCTACTTACCGTTCGCGCAGTCGACGGTGTTCACTTCTGTGCGCCTATCGGTCACCGCCAAGAAGATGGTGATTACCGTGAATCATGGCAGCCACAAGTCATGTCAGACAACGCACTCAAAACAGCGCAATACACCGCTGAACAAGTGGTTAACGCATTAGGTGGTCACGGTATCTTCGGCGTAGAGCTGTTTGTCAAAGGCGATCACGTTATCTTCAACGAAGTATCCCCTCGCCCACACGATACTGGCTTAGTGACTCTTATGTCTCAAGACTCATCGGAATTCGCACTGCACGTACGCGCGTTTACCGGTTTGCCGATCAAATCCATCACGCAATACGGTCCGTGTGCATCAGCGGTTATCCTTGGTCAAGGCACTTCAACCAACATTCGTTTTGAAGGTCTTACAGAGGCGCTAGACGCACCACAGACGCAAGTTCGCTTGTTTGGTAAACCTGATATCGATGGTCGCCGTCGTCTAGGTGTGGCGCTTACTCGTCGCAACAGCACTGAGACTGCGATTGAAGATGCAATTGAGAGTGCTTCTAAAATAAAAGTGATTTACTAGCCAGCTATTCAATTCTGAACAATCACGAGTTCACATCTGAACAATAAAAAAAGACGGGCTATCGAGCCCGTCTTTTTGTTCGTTTTAGCTGTTGGCGTTAGCTATTGGCTTAAAAGCAAACTCAGCTTAAGCTTAAGCGTCAGACTCAATCAAATACACTTCTTCACTGAATCGAGACAAACCTTTCTTCGCAATCTTTGGGTGTTCATCATCTGCGATATCTTGATTCAACAAAGTGATCTTATAACCTGCAAATAACTGATCGATCTCTAGCTTAGGTACGCTAAACGGAGGCCCTGCCATCTCACTTTGATCGTAATCCAATGTCACCAATAAGATTTTGCCGCCTGGCTTTAACAGTTGCTTCAAACGCTCTACATATTGCACGCGCATCTCTTCAGGCAATGCGACTAAAGACGCGCGATCGTAAATGGTATCGACAGGCTGGATTGGCGCTGAGAAGTAATCGCCCGTGTAGATGTTCAGTTCATCGAATTGATACAGCTCGTGCTGACCACTGATTTGAGTCACAGTCGGGGTGTAAAGGTGCTCTGCAAAAAATGCGCGAACCGCAATCTGACTTAACTCGACACCTTGAACATCTTCATGCTTTGAAGCTAGCCAAATCAGATCTTCACTTTTGCCACAAAGTGGAACAAACACACTCTTCTCGTAGCTAGGCTCAGTCTTTTCCCAAAATTTAATCAGAAGTGGGTTTACATCTTCGAGGTGGAAACCAATTTGGTTGGCTGCCCATTTATTGTGCCAAAATTCAGGATTATTCATCTTTCGTTCATGTTAAACAGTCATAATGCAAGGGTACAGTATAGAGAGGTAAGAGCAACCTTAGCTTGGTTTAAAGTACCAAATTGGTTTCGATGAAATCAGAAACTGGCTAAGTTCAAAGTTCTAATAATTGCGGAACTAACGGTTGGATTATTTGTCTATATCTTCACATTTTAAAGCAATATTAAACGTTAGAGTTGGTTTCTGTCTTAGCTAGCCCCATTTAATATGTAGTGAGTTTAGTTAAGCTGTTTTTACTCTTGTGCGTTACTGGTTACCCCTTTTAACTACCCGTTTTTGTAACCTTGTATTTTGGAGTTTGAATGAGTGTATTTCTCCGTACGACGGCCCTAATGCTATTGGTATTGAGCCGAGCGCCTGCATTCGCAGCAGCACCTGTTTCAACAAGTTCGACTGATCAAACGCGCACTCCTGCGCAAAACCAAGTTTCATCAAACGTATTCCGTCATAGTTTGAGCGGCCTTTACGGCATCAAAGCCTTCGACTCACGCCCGACTCAGCCTTACACCGACTTCGATATTCTGTACAGCAAAGCACATCAAGGCCAAGCTGAACTAGAAACTATCTGTAAAAGTACTGCCCTACTCACCAATTCTGAAGCGCTATTTGCTGGCGTTAAATCTCAAGCTCGTGCAGAAGAAAAAATCGCCCTTGAGCTTGATGGTGATGTAACAAAAATTACCGACTTAGCCCGTGCAACTATCATCGCGAACGATGTAGAAAGCTTGGTTGAAGTTTACGAAGCGCTAAGCCGTGAAGCAGACGTTGTTAAGCTGAAAAACAAGTTTAAGTCACCAGCCGATTCTGGCTACCGTGACCTTAACTTGTTGGTTCGTTTACCTAAAACCAACATCATTGCAGAGGTTCAACTTCACTTGAAAGCGATTGCTGATGTGAAAAGTGGCCCTGAGCACGAACTCTACGAAATCATCCAAGGCATTGAGCGTCACGCAATTGCAGAACATCGCCCAATCAACGATATCGAAGCGGCACAAATCAATAGCCTAAGACGCCAATCTTTAGAGCTTTACCAACAAGCATGGCAACCGTACATTACCACGCACATTAAAGCGGCATAACCACTGGCATAAACGCTTACCATAAACAAGAACGACAAAGGGCTGCATAATCGCAGCCCTTTCTTTTTATTAGTGCTCTCGCGTTGCTTTCATTAGTTCATTAGTTCATTAGTTCATTAGTATCAGAAAGCAAAATATAGGGGATGTCACTATTAGTGGTTAACGAAAAGGGTGGTTAACGAGAAGGGTAGCTAAGAAAAGGGAGTAAGGTGATACCACTAAGAGAAACTAGTGACAAGACAGTCAGCAAATGATGCATAAGACGTAGATACAAAAAGACCACGCTAGGCGTGGTCTATTGCTTGGCTACTTCTCGATTTTAATATTTTCGACTCGGGCCTTCAGTTTTTGTCCCGGTCTAAAAGTAACAACACGTCGAGCAGAAATTGGAATGTCTTCACCAGTTTTCGGGTTACGACCAGGTCGCTCGTTTTTCTCACGAAGATCAAAGTTACCAAAACCAGACAGTTTTACCTGTTCGCCATTTTCAAGTGCCTTACGAACTTCTTCGAAAAACACTTCAACCGTTTCCTTGGCATCCCGCTTGCTGTATCCGAGTGTTTCAAACAGGTTCTCAGCCAAATCGGCTTTAGTGAGTGCCATAAAACTTTCCTCAAAGCTATGTTATACATTGCTACCATCTTCAGTAGCGCCAAAGCATTTACCCTATTCAATCAATGAGATAAGGTCATTTACAAGGAAAGTGTATGCCAAGCTTCTGATTTTCGCCAACTTTTTTATCTCATCAATTTAATTATTCTTTCAAATCAGGAAGATAACTCCCTTGTAAAGTCACATATATAGCTAAAAAACACCTAACCAACAGGTACGATGTGATATTATATCCCGCAAAACCCAACATAATAAGAATTTAAAACTTTAGTGTTCTGAAAGATAATTTTTGAGACCTCTATCCTATACCCAATAAAATCAGCCACTTGATTTGATATCAAACTCAACAGAGGTTACTAAGTAACCATTATTAAATATGATATTTGTATCATTTCAGAATTTAATTCGAATTAGTCAATCCTTTCGACAATGCTATTCTGCTGTGTTTTTAGAAAACGCTCAATCAATCGTCTTTATTTCCCTAAGAGGTCTTACGGTTGTCTTAGCAGGCTTCACTATCAAACCTATACCGACTAGAAACAGTACAGATGCCACAACTTGAGCGACTGATAGCACTTCGTCATACATAAAGTAACCACTGATCAATGCGAATATAGGTACTAGCAAGGTTAACGGCGCTGTCGTGCTTAACGGATATTGAATTAACAGTTTATTCCACACCCAGTAACCGAATAGCGTGGTTGGGTAAGCCTGAAACAACACAGCAATCGTTGCGTTCCAATCCCATTGTTCTATCGCCTGCCAAATAATTTGGTCACCGTGCAGCATCACCGCAAACAACACTAATGGAACTGGCGCAAATAGCATGCCCCACACGTTAAACGCAAAAGCCTGAGTGGTTTTAGACGCTTTAACAATCACGCCCATTAACGTCCAACTACACGCTGCGATCATAATAAGAATCACGCCATTAACAGTGACATTGCCCGTTGCTGCGGAAACCAGCACCGCCAACGCGCACATGGCTAACATCGCACCCATTAACTTGCGAACCGACGCACTTTCTTTGAAAACCCACACGCCAACCGCCATACCAATTAGCACATTGGTTGAAAGCAACACCGACGAAAGCCCCGATGAGAGCCCAGCGGTGATTGACCATGAAGCCATGCCCCAGATGCCCACACCAAACACAAAGCCATAACTCACTAAATAACGCCACGCGACATTCGGTCTTGCTACAAAAAATATCACCGGAATCACCGCTAGCGAGAAACGCGCGGCGGTTGCCAACAACGGATGAACATTGGTTACACCCATTTTGATCATCGAGAAATTGAATCCCCAAATTGCCATCACGAACACCGCTAACAACAAATCATTTCTTTTCATACTGACCCCTCCTTTGTTTTGAATGAGTATCCCTTGATCAACAAAACCAGTACAGATACAATTTTTACAATAAAAACCAGTACAGTTAACAACGGTCGTGACCATGAGCATCTACAGAAAGCTAGCCAATCAGTTTATTGATGAGATTGAAACGGGGAAAAGACCCGAAGGTGGACGCATGCCTTCGCTGCGTCAATTAGCTAAACAACAAGCCATCAGCATGTCGACCGTGGTGAGCTGCTACCAAGAACTCGAATCACAAGGCTGGATACACTCTCGACCGCAAGCAGGGTATTTTGTTTCTCCTCATAAACCTGCTCGTTCAACCCCAGAGTGGGCACAGTTTGAAAGTAAAGTGTCGAGCGTCAAGCTAACCTCATCGACTCACAACTCAATCAATGGATCTTTAGGGGTGTCTAGCACCGCCAATGATGAACAGTCGATTGTTGAACTGGAACGCAGTTTTCGCCGCGCTATTCGGCGTATGAGCAGCAGGCTAAACCATTACCCAGATACACAAGGTGAGCCAATGTTACGTCAGGCATTATCCACTCACTTTGCCAAGCTCGATGTACACTTTTCACCTGAAGAGATGGTGATTACTGCAGGCTGTATGTCTGCGATTAAGGCAGCACTTGAATCGTGCACCAAAGAAGGCGACACCATCGCGATTAGTTCACCTTGTTTCAACGGCATTCTGGAGTTGCTCGGAAAGATGTCGCGACAAATCATCGAGATCCCATCTCTGGATGACGGTATCGACTTGCAACAATTGGAAGCGCATTTGAAGAATAGACAAGTCGATGCCGCGATTTTTTGTACCTCTCATATGAACCCTCAAGGGATCAACATGTCGGCTAGTCAAAAACAAAAGCTTGCTGAATTAGCGAATCACTATCAAGTACCGATCATTGAAGATGATGTGTATCTGGAACTTTCTTATTCCTCACACACTCCACTCCCCGCGAAATACTACGACAAAGGCGGCTATGTACTATGGTGTGGTTCAATATCGAAAAGCTTGTCACCGAGTTACCGATTAGGATGGTGCTTACCAGGGAGGTTCATTAACGAATACAAGGCTCAGTTTTCTGCTGCAAGCTATGGCGTCGCCCTACCCACTCAGCTTGCAGTTGCTGACTTTATCGAATCTGGTCAATACGCAAAACACGTTAGAAGAAGGTGTACTCAGCTTCTCTCTTTGCGCCAGCAATACCTAAGTTATTTGGCTCAGCACCTTCCTCAAGGAGTAAAGATAAGTAACCCGCAAGGTGGCATGGTACTTTGGCTACAAATACCAAATTTGAACCAATCAAGCTTTGCTCAGGCAGTTGCCGACCACAACATTGATATCAGGCTTGGGCACCTGTTTAGCACTCATGACCTTTACAGCAATTGCTTACGCATCAATATTGGTTACTCGTTAGAGGGAAAAGCCAAGCAGGAATTGAACGACTTAATCGAACTGATTCACGTTCATAGCTAATACGTTCCAGTTCTTAATACGTGTGTATAGAGACTAGAGATATGAACAATATGGGAGATTAGGGATCAGGCGGACCTTTGGCGGATTAAACGGACCTTTTAATTAAATTAATTCGGGATATAATGGGATTAAGAGAACGGAGGGTATTATGGCTGGTGTTAGAAATTTCGTGATGCAACTTACGAGTGAACAAAAGAAAGAGCTTGATGAAAAGATACGTGAATCGGGCTATGGCAAGTGTACACAAGTCGCTGATTGGGTGAATACTCAAATGGGCGTAAAGACCTCAAGGACTGCTGTGGCAAGGTATGAGCAGGCATTGAGGAAGAAAGATGGGGTGTTTGATACTGGTGGCTCTATTAACGCTATGGCGAAGTTGTCAAGCGTTGGTGGAGAGCTGGCAAGCTTGTACCAAGAGCTTGGCGAGTTAGAGTATCGACGGGCTGAACTGCTGGAACAGATACGGGATTTGATGGATTAATGGATGGGCGCATGTTGCGCCCTTTTTTGTACCTGTCAAAGTCGGTACGAAATGAGCAATAAATCTGAAACGTGTCGTTTTACCCTATCAAAGTGAGCACTGGCTGTTTTTGTTTGTTCGCTGTTTAAATCGAGTTTAAACATTTAAAACGAGAGGCGTTAAAGTCTAACCTTTCTAATCCTCGTCATCAGAACACGCACCGCTTCACCAATGACCTCAATATCATTTAGGTCATCTCCTGAGAAAAACATTTCGTCGTACTCTTTGTTATCGCTTTTTATTTTAAGTGTCTGTTTTATATGGTTGTATTGAATTCTCTTTATGAATAGATCATCTTTCAGACGAATGACATAAACCCCTTCATGTAAAAAGCTATCTAAATTTATCCGTTGTATTAGCACCAGGTCATCTTCATAGAGCGTGGGCTCCATGGAGTCGCCCTTTACAGGAAGAATGAATAGCTCTCTACGGTTCGTTACGCCATAGAGCGATAGAAGCTCTTTCTGGATTGCTACGTATTCATTAGCTTGGTCTTGTTCGTATGGGATGCAGCCATGCCCCGCAGACACAGTGACGTCGTAGACAGGAATCTTAATAGTATCACCAAGATAGGCAACGGAAGGCTCTCGTACCTCGTTGTTTTCTAAGGAGTCTATAACTGATTGAGGAAGGCTGCTTCTGTGGTATTCAAATGCTCTCCCTTTCACTCCTGGAGCCTTTCGTTTCTTCCATTCTTCATTCCTAGCTTTATTAGTTACTCCTTGGGGAGTATCTGGCATCCCGTTCTTTCCAACCAAGTCACTTGTTAAAAACCACTCTTTCATTTAAACCACCTAAAAAGAAAGCCATCTTGCTTTTAAGATTTACTTTTTCTTTTAATTTTTAATCAATACAAAACAACAACTTAAATAAAATCATCACAGAATTGCTAGATTTTTAAAAGAAAGCAGTTGCTTTAACGTTTCTTTCAATCTAATCTCTTTCATACACAACGGGGTAAACGCACAGAGTTACACCGATTACTAACTTTAAATGGTGACATGAAATGGATAAAGAAACAAACAATGCAGATTGGCACCGTGTAGACATCGTGGCCGCACTTCATAAGAAAGGAATTTCTCTTACTCAGCTTTCAGTTAGAGAAGGTCTAGCAGCAAGCACATTAAGAAACGCTATGCGCGTCAAATACCCAAAAGCTGAAAAAATCATTGCAGAAGCAATTGGGGTTCAACCATCAGTTATCTGGCCTAGCCGATACTAGAAGGAGGACTTATGTGGATTCTAGCTAAAGACCTTTTAGGAGTTGCAGGGTTGCCCGAAACACCTCAAGGAATATCGTATAGAGCGAGAAAGGAAGGATGGCAAAAGCAACAAGCTAAAGGCGTTAAAGGACGTGTACTTGAGTATCGAGTATCCACTCTTCCAGTCCAGGTTCAAACCGCCTTGATGAGAAAACAAGGCAAAGTTCAAGTTGGCGATCAGGTTCTTGAGTTGCCGAAAAAGAAAAGCGAGCAGTCGTATTGCCGTGAAGCGCTTTGGGCTCGTTGGAGTAAGAACAACAACGCTGCCAAAGAGAAAGCACAGCAAGCATTACGCACCGTTCAAGCTGTCTTTGCACTTAAGAATAACGGCATTAAGTTGATGGACGCTTACCAATCGGTCTCTGAAGAATATGGCGTGGCACTTTCTACTTTGCGTCGTAGCTGCGCGAAGGTGAAAGGGATAGACGAATGTGATTGGGCTCCTGCACTGCTGCCTAAAAACTTTGAATCATCCCAAACTCAAAAGCCGAATCAGTTTGCTTACATCACACCTGAAGCGTGGGAGTTTTTCAAAGCGGATTACCTAAGCCTTGAACAACCAACAATGACCGTTTGTTACGAGCGCCTTATTGATACAGCCCCTTCGAAGGGTTGGAAAGTGCCAAGCCTAAAAAGCTTAGATCGTCGAATGAAACATGAAGTACCAGTGCAACAACGCATCATGCTTCGTGAAGGTGAACACGCACTGCACCAAATGTTCCCACCGCAAGAACGTACCGTTGAAGGGCTTCACGCTCTGGAATGGATTAACGGCGATGGCTATCAACACAACGTGTTTGTTAAGTGGTTTAACGGTGAAATTCTTCGTCCTAAAACGTGGTTTTGGCAAGACATCTACAGCCGCAAAATTATTGGTTGGCGTTGTGACATTAGTGAAAACACAGACAGCATTCGTCTTTCATTAATGGACGTTTGTGAAAAGTTCGGTGTGCCTAAAGAGCTGACTTTGGATAACACCAGGGCAGCTGCAAACAAATGGATGACTGGCGGCGTTCCTAACCGTTACCGATTCAAAGTAAAAGCAGACGATCCCCTTGGCATCATCCCAATGATGAATATCAAGTTGCACTGGTCGAGCGTGATATTAGGCAAAGGTCACGGCCAAGCCAAACCGATAGAACGTGCGTTTGGTGTGGGTGGCCTTGAAGAGTACATCGATAAACATCCACTTTGTCGTGGCGCTTATACAGGCCCGAACCCAATGGCAAAACCAGACAACTACGGAAGCAAGGCGATCGACGCGGAAGACTTTCTACAAGCCATCGCTAAAGGCGTGGAAATGTACAACGCGAGAGAGAACCGACACACCGAAGTGTGCAAAGGGTTTATGAGCTTTAACCAAGCGTTCAATGCCAGCTATGAAACGGCAGCAATACGCAAGGCAACCACCGACCAATTGCAAATGATGATGCTACAAGCCGAGGCAGTAAGAGTGTCTAAACACGGCACTATTTCACTGGACGCTGGCGGAAGTTTGAAAGGCCGTAAGAACCGCTATTACAGCGAGTTGATGATGAATTATGTAGGGCAAAAATTAGTGGCACGTTTCGACCCATTAAAGCTGCATGAATCTATCGAGGTTTACACCTTGAATGGCGTTCGAATTTGTACCGCTGAATGTCTTGATAAGACCGGATTTGGTGATACGCAAGCGGCAAGAGAACACAAACGCAAGCGCACACAATTTACCAAAGCGAACAAGATTGCTGCGCAAGCTCAAACTGATATTGATGCGTTGGAAGTGGCCGCAATGATGAAGCCTCTTGAAGAGGAAGTGCTACCAGAAACCAAAGTGGTTGAACCATTCAGACCCGTTTCGATTGGCAACACGGCGGCTAAGGCCATAGCGCTAGAAGATGAAGACGAAGACTACGAACAGAACTTCAGCCAAAGCGTTTCAAACCTGTTTGAACAGAAATTTAAAAACAAGCTTTAAACCCTATTTAAACCTTCCATAAATGGAGATTGATATGAGTACAAACGTAGTTGAACTAGGCAATGCAGAAGCGAAGCAAACCGACACATTAATGCGCATTCGTGCATTAACAGAATCGAAAGCTGTTTCAGCGTCTCAGATTGCAAAAGAGATCAGCGTATCACCTGCCACGCTAAGCCAAATATTGAACGGTTCATACAAAGCTGACCCAGCCAAGATGATCAAAAAAATAGACCGCTGGCTTTCTTATCGCGCTGAGAAAACAACCGCCCCAAGCAAAGACCCTGGCTTTGTGATGACACCAACGGCTAAGCAGCTGACCGACGACATGATGTATGCCCAAGTGACCGAATCCATCGTGGTTATTTTTGGGGCGTCTGGTGTGGGTAAATCAGAAGCGCTGCGCGAATACAAACGAAGCAACAACAACGTATGGATGATCACTTCAAGCCCAAGCTGTTCAAGCCTTACTGAGTGCCTATATGAGCTGGCTATGGAACTAGGCATGGACGATGCGCCACGCCGTAAAGGCCCACTGTCTCGCGTTATCCGAAACCGCCTGATTGGTAGCGAAGGTTTGGTGGTGATTGATGAAGCGGATCACCTTGACTACCCAACACTGGAAGAGCTGCGAATTCTGCAAGAAGAAACGGGCGTTGGCATGGTGCTCGTGGGTAACAACAAGGTTTACACACAGCTTACAGGTGGTCGCCGTAATGAAGATTTTGCGCGCTTGTTCTCTCGCATTGCGAAGAAGCGTGGCATCCACAAAACCAAGCAAGCAGACGTTCGTGCCATTGCTGATGCATGGAACGTAAACGGCGAGTCTGAACGCGGGTTAATGCTGCAAATCAGTGAGCGCCCAGGTGGCCTTAGATTGCTAAGCAAAACACTCAAACTGGCGGCGATGTTTGCCAAAGGCCAAACCATTAGTGAGCAAGTGCTACGCAAAGCGTTTGCTGAATTAGAAACCAACGATTGAGGTGAAATATGAAGCAATTTATTGAGTGGCTGAAATGGTCGGTATACAGAATCCAAGTAGCTAAAGAAATGCACATTCGATTTTCTGGAACTTGGTCATTTTACGAATGTTGGAGTTACGCAATTTGTTTTCAGTGTAGCTACGAAAGCATGGTTCAAGCAGGTGATAAGCCAATAGCTGTAGATGATGTTGAAGAAGAAATTTCATGTTGGAACGATTAAGGAAATACCAATGATGCATCTAAATGAAAAACGTCGTGCTGTGGCTAATGCCCTGTCTCGATTAGAAACGGCAGGAAGCTTGATCGTGAATGTAAGCACTGGCGTTGCCATCCCTGTTATTACCATCGAGTTTCCACCTGTGTGGCTTGTTAGTAAATCAAACGAAGTGCGTGAACAGGCGGGTAAGACACTTAAAGTTTCACACATCGCAAAGCTTAGCGGTTGCCTAGTTCGTTGGGTGGAAAGTGAGACCGACAATATTAACGCGAAGTGCATGACTCAGTACTTAAACCCATACGCACCTGAGCTTATTGCGGTGCAGCCTAAGAATTTTTAATAAGTGAGAAAAACAATGACTAATCAAACCCAACCACAAGACGGTTTCCGCTTCAACGGCCAAGGCCACCAAGTACCAGTAAGCCAAATCAAAGACGTTGATTTACTGCGTGATGATGTTGTTGCTGACATCGTAAAAAAAGCGATTGCGACACAAGAAACCCTTGCGCTGTTTAAGAAAGAAGCCATGCAGAATGTCGCGGATTTTGTAGACCTAAGCTCTGCTGAATTTGATGTGAAATACGGCGGAACCAAAGGCAACGTTACGCTGCTTTCGTTTGATGGCAAATACAAGGTGCAACGCTCAATTGGAGAGCACCGCGTGTTCGATGAACGCATCCAAGCGGCTAAGGCAAAAATTGACGAATGCATTAACCGTTGGAATGAAAATTCAAGCGATGAAATTAAAGCCCTGGTTGATTTGTCTTTCCGCGTAAACAAGCAAGGTCACATTGATGTTAACCAAGTGCTTAGCCTTCGCCAGTTAAACATTACCGACCCTGATTGGTTAGAGGCGATGGACGCCATTGCCGACTCAATCAAGGTTGTTGGTAAAACGCCTTACCTTCGAATCTATGAACGCCAAGGTGATGGTCAGTACAAACAAATCGCTCTTGATATCGCCAAGCTATAGCGAGGTGTAAATGTTACTGATAAGCACCCGATATGGAGAGATAAACGTCAGTCGCCATGCTATCGAAAGATGGCGACAACGTACGGGTCGCAGCCTTCCACAACTTGTAGAGGCGGTGGCGAAAGCTAACCGCCCAAGCAAGAACAGACTGCGAAGAATAATGAAATGCGAATCAGGTTGGCAGCCAAAGCGAATTTTAGAAAGTGACTGCGCCTACTTCCTAATTCGAAACAACAACATTGTGACCGTTTATGACAAACGGAATAGAGGGAATCAACATGCATACAGCTAACCCACTGCAACGTTCTTTCACTACCGCCCACACTCGCAGAGTGATTGATCTAGAAATTGAAATGGCTGAAGCCTTAATTGAAAAAGACGGCACTGCATTTCCAGATAGCACGTTTGAAGAAGGCTATATCGCAGCACTGAAGTTCATTTTAAATCAGTCCAGTTCGAACGTTCGTGAAGAGTACGAAGACATGATGGATGAACTCAATGGAAAAGACGAAAGCGAAGCGGCCTAACCAATTAATCAAATACATCATGAAGTTTCGCCGCTGCTCTCAAGTCGAAGCAGAGCAATGGGCAGATAACCACTGCGGTGATTGGCGCAATACGCCACTGCCCAAAGCGAAGCGAGTGAAATCTATATCAAGCAATGAAAAGGAATATGAAGAATGAGCAAACCAATTACAAAAGAAATGTGGGCTGAGATTGAAGCGGAAATGGCAGGTGGTTGGGTTGATATCGCTTTTAATTACAAAGGTTATGAAGTGTCAGTGCAACGCGTTCGTGAGTCTGAATCGAAAACCTGTCTTCAAGTCTACGTTGATGGCCACATCAAAGGTGCATGGGTGAGTTTTAAAGGTGGTCTCAGTTTCACCGAAGATGCGCCAAGCATTTTGAGTGAAGTGTGGTGCTTAAAAACCAAAGCTAAATATTCCACAAAGTTCAAAAAATCGATTGAGAAAATATACGGCAAACGTCGCACAAAAAAAGAGTACCCAGACTTGCACGATATTCATGCTTTTCATGTCCCTAGCTTCTCAAAAGCTTCTGTGCTGTGTCGTCAGTTCAAAAAGCTCGAAGGGTTAGAGCTGACTAAAGCAACGTGCCTTGAATCATAAAAAAGGAATACAAGATGGAAATACTAAAACATCAAATCACCGAGCAAGAACAAAGAATTGTTTATCGCATGGGTGAGCGTCCAGAAAATACTTTAAGAGAGTTATTAGAGGAAGGATTTGTCTCTCAGAAGAAGTTTATAAATATCCGACCTAAACAGCGTTGTCCATGTGGTTCAAAGAAGAAGTTTAAGAAATGCTGTGGAAGATTGTTAGAAGATAAATAAGCGAAACAAGCAAGGTTCGCCTTGCTTGTCTGCCTAGCGTGGTTGCTAGGTACTGATGAGCAGCCAGTACAACACAAAGCTATAGGAGGTTTTTATTATGTTTGGTGAATACACACCACTAATGAAAGCAGGTTTATTACAACGCCGCTTAGCGAATGGTAAAGCCATACTCGATGCTGAACTAGGCTTGCAGAAATGGTGCCCACACTGCCAAGAGTATTGGCCGCAAGACACCTTGTTCTGGTCGCCATGCAGAAGAAACCCCGATGGGTTACAGAGTTGGTGCAAAGCTTGTCAGTTGGAATGCAAGAACGCCAAACGTAAAGCGGCTTAGGAGAGAAAATGAAGTTTTCATTACCAGATTTAAACAGAAATCATGATGTGGTTTTAGCTGCAAGGTTAATGCACTACCTTCACGGTAGCCATTATGCCGCATATGAACCATGCCGCCTCGTCCTTGCACGCTTCCCTGAGTTAACACCAGAGCAAGTAATGTGTTTATGGGTTGGTGTTAATATGGCTGAGTGTTCTATTCAAGAACTCGAAAGTATTAATTTGGTTGAGGTCGTAAATGTCTAACTTACTCAAACTTGTCCAAATCGCTAAGCGTGATCTTGCCATGGAAGATGATTCTTATCGTGACGTTCTTGAGCAATGCACAGGTAAGCGAAGTGCAAAAGGCTTGAACGACATTCAACTAACCAAAGTGTTAGACAGAATGAAAGCGCTAGGCTTTAAACCAAAACGCAAGCCACAAGCAAGAGCGCCGGAAGTGGCAAAGATTCGTGCAATTTGGCGTACCATGCACAAACAAGGCTTTATCCGTAATGCGAACGACGTTGCCATTGATGCTTATGTGAAGCGCATGACTACTGCATCAAATGGACGTGGCATTGAAAAAGCGGTTTGGCTTAAGTCAGCTCAAGCAGCTGAAGTGTTAGAAGCTTTAAAGAAATGGCACTATCGATTGATGGCCGAGGTGGTCACTAAAAGTGGTGGTCGCATTCCATCGAACAACGATTGCACAGGCCCAGCTGGTTACGAGTTATTAGCGGATTATTATATTGAGAAATATTACAAACCTGCTTAACGTGCCCCACCAGTAAACACTGCCATATACTACAAACACCTCGCCAAGCGGGGTGTTTTTGTATTTATACTTTGTGAAGGTGTGCCATGTGGATGGGAGGCAGTGATGAGTGAAGAAAGCCAAGACTTGTTTGGCTACAAGAATGTAAGCCTAGAAGAAGTTGAAAAACTAGCAGACGATGAAGAGCACCAAAGATGGCCAGAAGCCATGCGCCAAATCTACTGCATATTCAAAGATGAACTCGTTAAGAACGAAACCGATCCAAAGCTTGCGGTGGTTTTACTGCATCGTATTTGCAAAGAGTTTGGTGGTGTTCAGCTTTACCTTCCACGGGGCAGACAGCTTGAATCTGAAATCATGAACCTGTCTATCTGGCGTGAGTTCAATGGTGCGAATGTTGAAGAGCTGTCACGTAAATACGATAAAAGTATGCAGCATATCTATCGCGTAGTGGCTAAAATGCGCAAGATAGAAGTTAAGAACCGTCAACCGAATTTATTTTAAGAGAGTTAGTAATGAAAAAATCAGTGATCACCTTGCTTGCAGCTTATGCTCTTGTCGGGTGTAGTGAGCCTAGTAATACCCTGTCATTTGAAATGAATGAATCCGATTCGGAGCATATTGAAATAATCAAAGATGCAGCTTCTGTTCTATCTCAGTTTTGCCCTCCAGCAAAGAAAGCGAACAGTGTAAATGCTTCATATCAAAGTGACGTCATTATTGAATATGAATCTAAAAACCCTAAAGCTACTTGGGGTGATGAGGAACTCGATCTAACTAAACCTATTCAGCAAACTGGTATGCTTGGCTACCGCTCAGAAAAATACAATTGGACTTATGATATTGAGTTTAAAATAAAAGATGATAGAAGTGGCCATATACACTGGGTTTATGTTGGTGGAGATGAACAAGGAATTAACGGTTTTCTTGTGGCAGGAAAGCAAGAGAGTCTTGATTTTTGTAAAATTGATGCGACTATGAAAGACAATTACTTCCTGCCAATTTCAGTGTCGAGAAACTGATATCATCAATAATTAGCGTTACTACCTTCCGTATCAAAATAGAAAGCACAATCAGTTAAACGTAACCCCATTACTAAACTGGTTGTGCTATGAAAACCCTAACTCTCCATCGCAATTATTTCCCTCATGGTGTTTTTTCTTATCTGTGCGATGAGAATGGAAACGCTATTCTCAAGACCGTTGAACGACCTTGGAAAAATAACCAAGCTGGCATTTCATGTATTCCAGAAGGCACCTACGACCTGCTACCACATGACAGCCCGAAGTTTGGCAAATGCTACGCACTAGAAGCACCTACCCTTGGTGTTACTCGATTCGGCCCTTCTCAACGAACTCATATTCTTATCCACAAAGCAAACCGAGCAGCACAGCTTGAAGGTTGTATTGCACCAGGCATGGACTTTGGTGTGGTGAATAATGAATGGGCTGTTATCAATTCAGGCACGGCCTTCGATTATTTTATGGCTCACCTTGGTGGTGAAAAAGCCAAGCTTGTTATTCGTCGAGCGTAACCATGGGCCGCAATTGGGACTTTGCCAAACAACGAGGGCGCGAACAGCGCCTCGATGCCGAGTTGAATGCATTTGAAAACGGTATTGAAGTCCCATTAACCCCGCCTTTATTTAGCCACGATGCCACCATGCAAAGTTACTTTTCGAAAGCGTGGAGCCGTGTCTCTCAAAATGAAATTGATCGCCACCTTGGTATTGCGAAAGCGCCACAAGGGAATGACCTAGTTTCAAAAATCAGGAGCTTAAGAGAATGTCACTTTCAGTCATCGCGGGGGTAGCTTCGCTTGCCATGGAATATGGCCCTGCTGCTATTCGCGGCATATCAAGTTTGTTTGGTGGTAATGAAACGGCAGACAAAGTAGCCGAAGCGGTAGAGCAAGCCGATTCAATGTTTGGTGCTAACAAGGCACAGAAAGAGTTGGCCGTTACTCGCGCCCTGCAAAACTTGCCACCTGAATCTTTGGTTGAACTTGAGAAGATTAAGGTCGAGTTAGAAAAGGAAAAGACTCGCCGCCAAGAACTCACGCTTAGTGATAAACAAGCCGAACATCACGAAACTCAAACCACTATTCGTAATGGTGATAATGCTAAAGACGAATACGTTCGCCAAACGCGACCAAAGCAAGCTCGTCAAAGCTTTTGGGCAGGTACGCTTTATATCTTCTTAATGACGGCCGCTAAGGTGTTTGGCTTTTCCGAATCAGGGCCTGATATCGCTATCGCCTTAACACTTTATGCGTTGGCATTTTCTTACCATGGATTGCGTTCACTTGATGGTTTTGCCCCTTACTCTAAGTCGAGTGGCGATAAGATAACGAGTGCTATCGGAAGTGTGATCAAGGGGCGCAAATGACCGACCAGTTCGATAAGGCTCAAGAGCTTGAGCAAACCTTCAGAGAAAAAGCCATTGCTCATCAACGTACACGCTGCATAGAACAGCCCGACGAAGATGAACACGGTAATCGCTATTGCTTAAGTTGTGGTGACACCATCCCAACTAAGCGATTAGAAGCGATGCCTAATGCGGTGCGCTGCGTCAGTTGTCAATCACATAAGGAGCCACATTAATGGAGTTGTGGATCAAAACTTATTGGCCTATCGCATGGGCTGCGTTGAGCACATTGGGGATGTTAGTCCTTGCCTTGCTTTCTAAAACGTACGCCAAGCGAGAAGACCTAGAAAAGGTAGGACGTAAAGTGGACGAACTACAAACGCAGATTGACAATCTACCCACTCAGCAACAAGTCACGCAGCTATTGCTTGAAATGGCAAATACACGCGGTGAGATGAAAGAGCTACGGGCACAAATACAACCTGTAGAACACCTCGCTCAACTGCTATTAGAACAACGTTTAAAAGATGATAAATAGAGTGTGATTATGGAATACGTAAGCCCTAAAGATAAGTGGTTGTACTTAATTTTAACTCTTGGTCTGTTTTGTTTATTAGGCTTTGGGTGGGTAGTAATAGAATCCTTGATATGGCTATTTTCTCATATCAGTTTTAATTTTTAACGGAGTACTTATGGGCTTTAAAGAGTTATTAAAAGAAGACCAGCGTCTTGTGATCTTGCGTTCACTTCATGACATGACAGGGTATGAAGCGAACGAATCTATCCTTGATTCTTGCCTTGATACTTACGGTCACAACATTAGCCGTGATGCAGTTCGTACGCATTTATCTTGGCTTGAAGAGCAAGGGCTAATTAGCATTCGTACTGTATTAGATTGCCAAGTCGCAAAACTTACAGGCCGTGGTGAAGATGTGGCAACAGGTCAAGCCATTGTTCCTGGTGTAAAACGTCCACGCGCTTAGGAGTGTTGTATGTCCATTGTTAACCGTTCAGCCAGTAATCGAAAATCAAAGATAGATTTGCTGCCTGATGAAATTCGTCAAACTCTGAATGCGTTTATTCGCAGTGGGAACATGACACAGAAAGACATTCGCTTGGCCGTGAATGAAATGATTGATGATGCGGGGCTTCCAGAAGATGTGAAAATCAGTCGCACTGGATTTAACCGATACGCCAAGCGCATGGAAGAAATGGGCCAGCGTTTGAAGCAGTCTCGCGAAGTGGCGGAAGTGTGGACAACCAAACTGGGTGAAGCGCCCACCTCTGATGTGGGTAAGCTGCTGCAAGAGTTTGTGCGTACCATGGCTTTTGAAACGTCCATGACCATGATGGAAAACGCAGCTGAAGATGGTGAAGTAATTCCACCCAAAGCACTCGCTCAACTCGCTTTGGTTATTCAACGTATCGAGCAAGCCTCAATGGTGAGCCATAAGGTTGAGAAAGAAATACGTGCAGCGTTTGCGGCAGAAGTAGCCGATGCAACTGAAGCCATTGTGAAGCAGGCTGGCGTAACCGCTGAAACCATTCAAGACATTAAGAAAGGCATATTGGGGATTGCATAATGGGAATTAAGAAACCGACACCACCGAAGATACTTCAGTATTTTAAATACTTGCATTTACCTGATCGTTTACAAACGGTCAACAAACCCTTCAATGAGTTGGCTTACTTAATAGCTGAAGACCTACCTGATAATGAAGAGCGTGAAATCGCATTAAGAAAGCTGTTAGAAGCTAAAGATTGCGCCGTTCGTGCAATGCTTGGATAAAGCTGATGACAGAAAGAAGCGCAGCCCAAAAAAAGCTACAACGGCAAAGTGAAACGCTTGTCTTATCTGGTGAGTTTGATAAGAACGAAGTATTGCTGCCTTATCAAAAGCGCTGGATAGCGGATGACTCTCAATTAAAGATTGCAGAGAAAAGCCGACGAACAGGCGTGACATGGGCAGAAGCGGCAGACTCAGCATTGAGTGCTGCCGCCTCTGCTATTGCAGGCGGTGAAGATGTCTTCTATGTTGGTTCAACCAAAGACATGGCGCGAGAGTTTATTGATGCTGTCTCAATGTGGGCCAAAGCTTACAGCTGCGCGTGTGATGATGTCAGTGAAGAAGTCTTCGAGAATGAAGATAAAGACATTCTGACTTACGTGATCAACTTTGCGTCTGGTTTCAAAGTCAAAGCTCTATCAAGTAACCCTTCTAACCTGCGTGGTATGCAAGGCACGGTTATCATCGATGAAGCGGCCTTTCATGAACGCTTAGCCGAAGTGCTAAAAGCGGCCCTCGCATTAACCATGTGGGGTTCAAAGGTTCGCTTAATCAGTACCCATAACGGCATCGAGAATTTATTCAACACCCTAATTCAAGACAGTCGTGCAGGTAAAAAACGTTACTCGATCCACACCATCACCTTAGATAACGCTTGCGAACAAGGGCTATATAAACGTATATGCCAGGTTAAGAAGACGCCGTGGACGCAAGAACTCGAAGATGAATGGAAAGCGAACCTGCTTCGTGACACGGCCACCGAAGAAGATGCACTTGAAGAGTACCAATGTGTTCCGAAGAATGGCGGTGGTGCTTACATTAGCCGTGGCTTGCGTGAACGTGCTGCGCGGTTAGATGGCCCAGTATTAAGCTTCACTGGTTCTAAGGCGTTTAACGAAGCGAAAGAGCACATCCGTGAAGCTGAGATGAAAGAGTGGTTAGAGGAACACGTTCAGCCAGAACTCGATAAGCTCGATCCTAAACTGCGCCATTGCTTGGGTGAGGATTTTGCACGCTCTGGTGACTTAACCGTTTATGCACCCATGGCCGTTCAAAATGATGTGAAGCGCACCGTTCCTTTCTTGTTAGAACTTGGCAATGTGCCATTCAAGCAGCAAGAGCAAGCGCTTTACTTTATTTGTGATCAACTCCCAAGGCGTGATGGTATTTATCTTGATGCGCGTGGTAACGGCCAGTACCTAGCCGAACAAGCCCGATACGAGTACGGCGAAGAAGTGGTTGAGGTCATGCTCTCTGTGGGTTACTACCGCGAGAACATGCCTTCATTTAAAGCTGCGTTTGAAGATGATGAAATACTGCTTCCAAAGCATGAGGACGTAATTACTGATTTGGGACAAATCCAAATTAAAGCAGGCGTTCCTAGTATTGATTCAACACGAACCAAAGGCGAGGACGGAAACAAACGACACGGCGATAGTGCCATTGCTATTTGGTTTGCTTACTTAGCTTCTAAGGCGGATTTAACGCGTTACGGCTTGCACACCATCAAGGCCAATGTCGATGAGAACCAACGCCGCTTTCATGGCACCGCCGAAGAAAATAACCGATTTGATGATATGCCGAACCAAGACTTACGCGGCAAAGGAATTAGACTATGACCTCAATTGTTGATGTAAACGGCAAGCCATTAGAAGCCGATAAGACGCTACTGTCTGAAGACATTGCCAAAGCGTACACCACCAGTGTGCGAAACCCTCGACCTGCCAGTGTCGCCTCTACTTTAAACCCGCTTCGATTAGCGGGATTACTTCGCAGTGTGGTAGATGGAAACAACCCACAAGATTACATGACGCTTGCCGAAGAAATGGAAGAGCGCGATTTGCACTACGCGGCGCAGCTGCGCACCCGTAAGTTGGCGGTTGCTGCTATTGAGCCTACCGTTGAACCTGCCAGTGATGAGCAAGTTGATCTCGATATGGCTGATCGCGTTCGTGACATCATGGCCGAAGACCAAATACCAGAACTGTTTTTTGATTTGCTTGATGGCCTAGGTAAAGGGTTAGCCGTTGTACAAGTGCTTTGGGATACCAAACAAACACCATGGAAACCACAAGATTATAAATGGGTAGACCCTCGCTATCTTCGTGCCGACCAAGACACGCTTGAAGACATTCTATTGATTAGTGATTCTGCGCCAAGTGGCGAGCCGTTAGAGCCGTATAAGTTTATGGTGCATACGCCTCGATCTAAATCTGGCATTGTTTGGCGTAACGGTTTAGCCCGTTTGGTTGCCGTGATGTACATGCTTAAATCGTTCACGGTTCGTGATTGGTGGGCGTTTGCTGAAGTGTTTGGCATTCCTGTTCGTGTGGGTAAATACGGCCCGAACGCCAGTGCCGAAGATATCAACACACTAGTAAATGCCATTGGTCGCATTGCCAGTGATGCAGGTGCGGTGATTCCTGAATCCATGAAGCTAGAGCTTATCGAAACGGCCAAAGGCAATGGCGGTAATACGCTGTTTGAAAATATGGCCCGTTGGTGTGATGAGCAAACCAGTAAAGCGGTACTTGGCCAAACCATGACGGCTGATAACGGCAGTTCGCAATCTCAAGCCAATGTTCATAACGAAGTACGTATGGATATTGCTAAGTGGGATGCGCGCCAACTTGAAGCGTGTGTGAATGAGTACCTGGTTAAGCCCTATGTGATCCTGAACTGGGGGGTGCAAGAGCGTTACCCTAAAGTTCGCATTCGAGTGCCAGAGCCAGAAGACTTGAAGATGTTGGTCGATAGCTTGAAGCCAATGATTGAAAGTGGCATGCGCGTATCTGCAAGTGAAGTGCGTGAAAAGTTTGGGCTACGTGAACCAACCGACAATGAAGATGTGCTGATGCCAGCAAGCGCGGTACTTGCTCAAAATCTTCCTGCGACCAACCGAGATAAATCAAAGGTAGCGATTAACCGCATAAGCAAAACGGCTGAAGCGGAAATGAACGACTTAACCGATGAAGCCGTGAGCGACTGGGAAGAAGTTGCGGAAGACTTCATGAACCCGATCATCGAACTGGCCAATGCGTCAGACAGTTATGAAACGTTCTTAGAAAAGCTGCCAGAGCTTCAAGAGACATTAGGCGCTGACGTGTTTGTTGAGCAGATGGCGCAATACATGTTCCAGATGCGCGGCTATGGAGACGCTAAAGATGTCTAAAGCCCTTGCGTCTGAAAGTATTGTGCCTGTTGAATCACTAGAGTGGTTCAAGAGTAAAGGGATAGAACCTGGCTTTGACTATCGCGACGTATGGAAGCAAGAGCACAACAACGCATTCACTGTTGCAAAGATGCTGAATGCCGATCTTCTTGTGGATGTGAAAGCCATTGTTGAAGAGGCCATCGAGCAAGGCCAAACGTTCAAGCAGTTTCAAGATATCTTAAAGCCACTCTTGGTTAAGTCTGGTTGGTGGGGCATTCAAGAAATGGTTGACCCACTGAGCGGAGATTCAAAGCCCGTTCAATTAGGCAGTGAAGGCCGTGTAAAGACCATTTACAAAACCAACATGAGAACGGCACGCTCAGCGGGGCAATGGGAACGCATCGAGCGAACCAAACGCGCCATGCCTTATTTGCTTTATCAGCTTGGGCCATCCATGGAGCATCGAGTTGATCACGTTAAATGGAAAGATACGCTGCTTCCTGTTGGTGACCCGTGGTGGGATAACCACATGCCACCGAACGGTTGGGGCTGCAAATGTTGGATACGCCAAGTATCGAAGTTTGAAGCTGAGAAGCTGATTGCCGATGATAAGGTATCGACCGACTCGCCAGAAGGTGGCACTAAGCAGTGGTTAAACAAGCGAACGGGTGAAGTGGAAGTGTTACCAGAAGGCATTGAACCAGGATGGAATTACAACCCTGGTAAATCACGCCAAGAAGCGATGCAAGAAGACCTATTGCAAAAAGAAACAAGAATGCGTGAGACGCTCTCTAATGGCTCTTAGTTGTAAAATGGCTACAATGTGTCGTTTAAAAAAGTTCTAACAAATCTGAGTCGATTTAAACAGTGTTTAAACATGGTTCAGTAAACTATTTTAGGTGAGATTGCACAAGTCAGCTTGATAAGCTGATTTTTTCGGGTAATCTTTAAGCCCTTAGCAATCGCAATTCAATTCATTCCCCTTTCTCAAAATAGAGCAACCGACGTTATTTCTCGTCGGTTGCTTTTTTTTTGCATTCTTAAATCCACGAAACGAGTTCATACCAACTAATCCAATGAGGAGGTTGTTATGTAAGTTCTGATTTATGGAGCGAGTAATGAAAAAAACTTACCTGGCAATGTGTTTCAACTTATCGAACAGCATGATTGATGGCCTTGGTGAAGAACAAGGTACTAACAGCGTTTGGTTGCCAATGATTCCTGCGGGTGAAGTAAAAGGCCGTGATGGTCGCATGTGGATGAACACCGAACCTGATGCGATTGTTGCAGCCTTTGATGCAAAACTTCCTTTCGACATTGAACACGCTACCGAGATTCGTGGCCCAGAAGGTAAAGACGCTGATGCAGCGGGTTGGATTCTGGCACTAGAAAACCGCGAAGGTGAGATTTGGGCGCAAGTCGAATGGAACTATATCGGCCGCTATAAAATTACCGACAAGTTATATCTGTATTACTCCCCTGCTTTTAACTATGACCAGCAAGGCGTCATTACTGCGATGAGCAGCGCTGGCTTAACCAACAAACCTAACTTTTATGTACCTGCCCTTAATCGACAAGAGGAAACCGACATGCCGCTTTCACAACTGATTGCAGCCGCGCTTGGCCTAGCCGCAGACGCGACCGAAGAGCAAGGTGTTACCGCAATTAATTCACTTAAGTCTGAGAAAGACATTGCGCTAAACCGTGCCGCTACGCCGGACTTAACTAAGTTCATCCCAATTGAAACACACACCGTTGCACTGAATCGCGCCACCACGGCTGAAGCTCAGTTAAAAGAAATTAACGACAAGAAAGTCGATGGCTTGGTTCAGGCTGCGATTGATGAAGGCAAGATTGCGCCTGCAAACAAAGAAATGTTTGTTGGTATGTGTCGTGCTGAAGGCGGTATTGAGCAGTTCGAAGCGTTTGTGAAGAGTGCTCCATCTATTGCGACCAACTCCCAGATTAAGAAGCCGAAAGTTGAAGGTGGCAGCCAGTTAGATAAAGACGAACTTGCGATGTGTCGCAAGATGAATTTG